>PBQM01000001.1 GCA_002725015.1 Flavobacteriaceae bacterium
TAAGACTTTAACCACTTTAGGGAAGCAAAACAAAGTACTACAACAACCACTAATGCAAGTGTGAGTTGTTTAAAAAAAGACCTACTAAACAAAAATCTAATAAAATTCATGGGCATAATTTTAGCAAAGCTAAACATTTTTTTGAGAGAAAATCGGTCGTTAAATCTAGTTCATTAATCCTTAATTTTCTTGAAATGGAAAAAACAGTCGGGAAAAAATGATATTTTTACACTACAAATACAATCAATGAAAAAAAACATTGCCATCATTATGGGTGGGTTTTCTAGCGAGTCTGCCATTTCACTCAAAAGTGGACAGGTTGTATTTGAGCAGCTTCCAAAGGATTTTTACAATGTCTATCGCATTGAAATCACAAGAGAGAAATGGGTTTATACAGACCCTCAAAACAAAGAATTCCCTATCAATACAAGTGATTTTTCTGTAGCAGTAGGACAAAAAATAATACACTTCGATTGTGTGTTTAATGCCATCCACGGGGCCCCCGGCGAAGATGGATTTATGCAGGCCTATTTCGAGTTGTTGGAGATTCCACATACAAGCTGTGGGATGTATCAAGCGGCACTGACATTCAACAAGCGTGATTGCCTTAATGTACTCAAGGCCTATGATATTCCTACCGCCATATCTTATCCGCTAAACAAAGGGGATAACGTCAATGCAAAAGCCATAATAGATCGTGTGGGATTGCCTTGTTTTGTAAAAGCCAACCGAGCAGGTAGTAGTTTTGGGGTCACTAAAGTGCATCAAATTGAAGACCTACAGTCGGCAATAGACATTGCTTTTGAGCATGACGATGAATTAATTATTGAGTCGTTTTTGGACGGAACGGAAGTTTCTGTTGGGGTTTTACGCTACAAAAGCGAAGTAATGGTTTTGCCCATCACAGAAATTGTTTCCGAAAATGATTTTTTTGATTATGAAGCGAAATATTTAGGGAAGTCGGAAGAAATCACCCCAGCACGAATTTCTAAAGTTCAAGAAGAAAACGTAAAACATATGGCCAAAAAAATATACGAAGTTCTCAATATGGACGGATTTTCGAGAAGTGAATTTATTTTTAAAGGCGACACGCCCTACTTCCTGGAAATGAATACAGTGCCCGGACTTACAATTGAGAGTATTCTGCCAAAACAAGCCGCTTGTGCCGGTATCAGCCTGTCGGAGTTGTTTGCCAATGCCATTGAAATGGCAGTTGCTAAAAATGTTTAACTTTACAATTCGAAAACAATAATTACAAAGCAGTGAAGCGCGCCATATTTCCAGGCTCATTTGACCCCATCACTTTGGGGCATTGTGACATTGTCAAAAGAGGCATCCATCTCTTTGATGAAATCATCATCGCCATAGGTGAAAATTCCACAAAAAAGTATATGTTTTCACTCAAACAGCGCAAGGCCTTTATCGAAGCTACTTTTAAAGGGAATTCAAAAATAAAAGTCATGAGCTATTCTGGTCTGACCACCGATTTTTGTAAAAATGTGGGGGCAGACTTTATCTTAAGAGGGCTCAGAAATCCCGCAGATTTTGAATTTGAAAAAGCCATCGCCCACACCAATCGAAAAATTGGACAAATTGAGACTGTTTTTCTGCTTACTTCAGTTGAAACCTCATTTATTTCCTCTTCTATTGTTCGTGAAATTATTAATTACAAAGGCGCCTATAAAAATCTCGTACCCAAGGCGGTAAAAACAGAGATTTTATAGAGAGTATTCTGAAAGTCCTTTTTCAAAGGCCTCTGGATTCTCAGCCAGATGATAACGCGGATCGTCAATGGCCTCAACAATAACATCTTTAAATAAGGGGCTTGACTTATACAGCAGTACTTTACAGTCCTGACTCAAGTGTTTTAGTTTAATGGTCTTGCCTGCTTTGTGGTATTTGTTGACCAAATTAAAAATAGCTTCAATTGCAGAATGATCACTAATTCTTGACTCAACAAAGTCAACTTCAATGATCTCTGGGTCGCTTTTCACATCAAACTTGTGATTAAAGGCTGAAATACTACCAAAAAACAAAGGGCCCCATATTTCATAGATTTTAACACCGTTGGCTTTGAAACGCTTTCTAGCACGAATGCGTTTTGCATTTTCCCAAGAAAACACCAATGCACTTACAATAACTCCAGAAACAACAGCAATCGCCAAATCAAAAAACACTGTAACTACAGAAACCAAAATCAAAACAAAGACATCGGTCATGGGAATTTTATTGATGATTCTAAAACTAGACCACGCGAAAGTCCCAATGACCACCATAAACATTACACCCACAAGGGCCGCAATGGGAACTTGTTCAATTAAGTTGGAAGCAAATAATATAAATGCCAAAAGTGCGAGCGCTGCCACAATACCAGACAAGCGGCCTCTTCCTCCGCCTTTGATATTGATAATGGACTGGCCAATCATGGCACATCCACCCATCCCACCGAACAAACCTGTGATGATATTGGCACTTCCTTGTGCAATGCATTCCTTATTGGAATTCCCTCGCGTTTCAGTCAGTTCATCAATTAAGTTCAGCGTCATCAAAGACTCTATCAAGCCAATGGCAGCGAGAATTATTGCATAGGGGCCAATAAAACCCAAGGTTTTAAAATTGAATGGTATTTTTTCAAAGATGGCCCACTGCAATTGTGGAAGTCCCCCTTTGAGTCCTTCTCCACCTCCATCTCTGATAAAACTCCCTACTGTGGCGACTTCTAAATTTCCAAATATCACAAGCACTGAGACCAATAAAATAGCGATCAGAGCTTCAGGGAGTTTTTTGGTCAATTTTGGAAGTCCAAACATGATGGCCATCGTTAGGATCACAAGACCAATCATGGTCCAAAGTGTTTGACCCTGCATCCAAACTTGACCGCTGTCTGAGGGGACTTTAAACATGCCCAATTGGGATAGAAAAATAACAATCGCTAAGCCGTTGACAAACCCCATCATGACAGGATGTGGAATCAAACGCACAAATTTACCGAGCTTAAGAATACCAGCCATTATTTGTATGCCACCCATTAATATAACGGTCAAAAATAAATAGTAGAGACCCAATGTCTCGGAAGGAGAACCCATGGCATTGCCTTGGGCTACCAAACTCACCATAACTACCGCCAAAGCACCGGTTGCGCCACTGATCATCCCGGGCCGACCTCCAAAAATTGAAGTGATCAATCCAATCATAAAAGCAGCATACAATCCCACCAAAGGGTCAACACCCGCAACAAAAGCAAAGGCTACAGCTTCGGGTACCAAAGCCAAGGCTACAGTAAGACCACTTAAAATATCATTTTTAGCATTTGCAGAGCGCTTGCGAATTAATTTTATCATCGACCGTTTAAATAAGTCGCAAAAGTAAAGTTTTAAATAAAATTATAAGAAACAATAAAGCTTTTATTTCTAAAGAAGTCCTTCAATATTAGCGTAGATATTTTTCTTTACCTTTTTTAGCTTTTTTGGACCAATCCATTTGACTTTTGTGATGCCCTCGCTCAATTGAGGTTTCAAATCACCCGTGTAATCTGAAAACATTTCAAACCAATAGGTTTTTTTTATTTGATATTTATTATTTCGCTTAAAGATGTGATAGGTGATTTCTAGAGGTTTTGTGATCTGAAGACCCTTGATACCTGTCTCCTCCTCGACCTCGCGAAGGGCGGTTTGGTCGATGGTTTCGCGCGTTTCAGCCTTGCCTTTTGGTAAATCCCACTTGCCATTTCTGAAAATAAATAAAATTTGGCCAGAGGGATTCAAAACCTTACCACCGCCAGCAATAACATTTGGTAAAAACTTTAAAAATATTTTCAACATGCGGTCCAAATCACTTCCAATTAAGTGAATGGCTTCGAACTTATCTTTTTTTAAAGTGGAGAGAATTTTTTCAATACCTACCGAATCAATCAAAAAGTTTTTGAAATTAATCTCTTTTTTAACCTCGGTTGTCAGAATTATCGGCTTATTGCCAACAAAAATTTTTTGCATTGTTAAATAAAAACAAATTAATACAAAGTAAATGTAGTATTTTTTAATAATTTTGAATCATGATTTTTAATAAAAATACCGCCAAAAAAACCGCCGAAGTCCTGCTTCACATCAATGCGATAAAGTTAAGCCCAAATGCGCCATTCACCTGGGCCTCTGGTTGGAAATCACCTATCTATTGCGACAACAGATTGGTGCTCTCCCACCCAATGATTCGAAATTATGTGAAAACTGAAATCGCTAAAAATCTAGAAAATGTTTACGGCAAACCAGACGTGATTGCCGGCGTTGCAACTGGGGCCATTGGTATAGGAGCATTGGTAGCCAATGAGTTGGGATTACCATTTGTTTATGTCAGGCCAGAAGCTAAAAAACACGGCCGTCAAAATCAAATAGAAGGCCATTTAGAAAAAGGGCAAAACGTTGTGGTTGTAGAAGACCTGATTAGTACTGGTAAAAGCAGTCTAAACGCAGTACGAGCTTTAAAAAAAGCTTCGGTCAACGTCAAGGGCATGGTGGCCATTTTTAGCTATGGGTTTGAACTTGCAAAAGCGAATTTCGCATCTGATAATGTCAACCTTTACACTTTGAGTAATTATCACTGTCTGCTAGAACAGGCACTTGATACAGGTTTTATAAATCAAAAAGAATTAGAGGTATTATCCAATTGGAATTCGAACCCCTCACAATGGGACAATCAATAACAATATGAATCTACAATCTCCAAAAATAACAATCCCCAAATCGACTTCAAAAGTTTTTGATTTTTTAAGTAATCTTAAAAATTTTGAAAAATTAATGCCCGAAAACATCAGTAAGTTTGAACTGCTTGAAAAAGATAAATTTATTTTTGCTATCAGTGGAATGCCTGAAATTGTTCTGGAAAAAAAATCAGAGGAAGCTTTCAATTCAATTGTTTTAGGATCTGCAGCAGGTAAATTAGACTTTACCCTGGAAACTGTTATTACAGCGCTGAGCCAACAGCGAAGTCAAGTGCAGTTGAACTTCTCTGGAAATTTTAATCCAATGATGGCCATGATGATCAAAGGCCCCATCACAAAATTCATTGAAACCCTAGCCACAAAAATTCCAGACGCCTTCTAATAAATGAATTGAATTGTTTTTAAATCATACTCATCAGTTATATTGTCAGACTGAACTTTCAATTTTCCGGAATTTGACACCCCTTTAATAACGCCTTTGAAAGCTTGACCAGATTTGTTTAAAAATGTTGAAGTTTTATTCATTCTAAACAATACAGCCTCGTATTCAGCATTTAAAAAGGTCCTGTCGCTGATTTCAAAATAAAATTTGAGTTGTTTTATCAATTCCTTTGCCAATGTATCTAAATCAAAAGATGCCGCCTTTATTGTTTTCATTGATGCGGCTCTTGGTAGGTCTTTAAAGTGGGTTTGATTGACATTGATTCCCACACCGATGATGCCGTGTTGAATGCGCTGTTTTTTTGTCAACAGTTGAATCAAAATACCTGAAATTTTTTTGTCGCATGACAAAATGTCGTTTGGCCATTTTACAGAAAGTTTTGGAATTTCAAAAGCCTTGAGAGTTTTGTAAACAGCCAATGACACACGCCTGTTAACATCAAATTGACAACGAACACTGCTTTTGATATTCTTTTTTAAAATACTGATTATCAGATTTTTCCCTTTTTCAGATTGCCACTTACTGCCACGCTGACCCTGTCCATTTGTTTGCTCTTTGGCCATTACTGCAGCGAAGTCTTCAAGTGAAATTTCCGACACCAAATCCGCCAAATAGCGGTTGGTGGAATCAATGGCATTGAGTTTGATGATTTGCATCGGAGAATTTTGGCTTAAATTATAATTTAATTAAGATAATAAATCGTGATTTTGACTTAAAAAAACAATAAATTTGCATTGAAATACGAATATATGACAAAAAACATATCTAGCCCAGACGAACTCATTTCTTTAATTGTTCAAGGAATAGAAGACATTAAAGGTCAAAACATAAGTTTGCTAGATTTGAGAAATATTGAAAATACAGTTTGTGATTATTTCATTATTTGTAATGGTAATTCCAACACGCAAGTAAATGCGATTGTCAGTTCGGTCCAAAAAAATGTCAGTAAGAACATTCGCGAAAAGCCCTATCAAATTGAAGGGGTTGAAAATGCTGAGTGGGTTTTAATGGATTATGTCAACGTGGTTGTTCATGTGTTTCAAAAACACAAACGAGAATATTACGATATTGAGAATTTATGGGGTGATGCTAAAATCACAGAAATTGAAACGAGCTACTAAAATATAAAGCATGTCAAAAGATAAAAAACAAAACAAATTCAAATTTAATGCCTACTGGGTGTATGGCATTGTCATTGGAGTTTTTTTAATTTTCAATATTTTCTTTGGGGGCATTGGAGCGACTGGTGGCACCACCACTACGCCCTCTAAATTCTTCACTTTTCTAAGGGATGGAGATGTCAAAAAAGTTGAAATTGTCAATAAACGAGAAGCACTTGTCTATTTAAATGACAACGCTTCAAAAAAAGAAATTCACAGAAAATCTCTTCCTCAACAGTTTTTACCTTTGGGAGCAGTGCCAAATTACTCTTTTGAATTTGGAGATGTTCAGTTGTTTCAAAAGCAATTAGAAGATACCATTAATGAGGAAAACCTCAACACTGAGCTAAACTTCAGAACTGAAACCAATGCTTTTGGAGATATACTCATCTCTATCATTCCATTTATAGTCATCATCGCTGTCTGGATTTTTATCATGAGAAGAATGTCTGGAGGTACAGGTCCAGGTGGCGGTGGGCAAATATTTAATATCGGAAAGTCAAAGGCAAAACTCTTTGATGAAAAACTTGAAACCAAAACAACATTTGAGGACGTGGCCGGCTTAGAGGGAGCAAAGGAAGAAGTTCAAGAAATTGTAGATTTTCTTAAAAACCCTGAAAAATATACAGCCTTGGGTGGAAAAATCCCAAAAGGCGCTTTGCTTGTTGGACCTCCTGGAACAGGTAAAACACTCTTGGCAAAAGCAGTTGCTGGGGAAGCAAAAGCTCCCTTTTTCTCATTGTCAGGATCTGATTTTGTTGAAATGTTTGTAGGGGTAGGAGCCTCCAGAGTACGAGATCTTTTTAAACAAGCAAAAGACAAATCTCCAGCCATTATTTTTATTGATGAGATTGATGCCATCGGACGCGCTAGAGGAAAAAGCAATTTTTCTGGATCTAATGACGAAAGAGAAAACACATTAAACCAATTGCTGACTGAAATGGATGGCTTTGGATCTAATACCAATGTGATTGTTTTGGCTGCGACCAATCGCGCTGATGTTTTGGACAAAGCGCTGATGCGTGCTGGACGTTTTGATCGACAAATATATGTTGACTTACCTGACATTCGGGAGCGCAAAGAAATATTTGAAGTACATTTAAAACCCTTAAAGAAAGCCAAAGACCTAGACACGGATTTTCTATCCAAACAAACCCCTGGGTTTTCTGGAGCTGACATCGCTAATGTTTGTAATGAAGCAGCACTTATTGCAGCCAGAAACAATAAAAAGGCAGTTGAAAAGCAAGACTTTTTAGATGCTGTTGATCGAATTATCGGTGGTTTGGAAAAGAAAAATAAAATCATCACTCCAGAAGATAAGAGAGCTGTCGCTTTTCACGAGGCCGGGCACGCCACAGTGAGTTGGATGTTAGAACATGCAGCCCCACTTGTGAAAGTAACCATTGTCCCAAGAGGACGCTCATTAGGAGCGGCCTGGTATCTTCCTGAAGAACGTTTAATTGTCAGGCCCGAGCAAATGTTGGACGAAATGTGTGCAGCATTGGGGGGAAGAGCTGCTGAAAAAGTCATTTTTGACAAAGTCTCAACCGGTGCCCTGAGCGACTTAGAAAAAGTAACCAAACAGGCAAGGGCCATGGTTACAGTTTATGGATTGAGTGATAAGGTTGGAAATCTGACCTACTATGATTCTTCAGGGCAAAATGAATACGGCTTTACAAAACCTTACAGTGAACAAACGGCTGAACTCATTGACAAAGAGATCTCGGACATCATTGAAAAACAATACCAACGCGCCGTTGAACTATTGAAAAAGCATAAAGATAAACTTGTTGAACTCGCTGAAGTGCTGCTTAAAGACGAGGTAATTTTTAAAGACAACCTTGAGACCATCTTTGGAAAAAGGCCATTTGAAGTTTCGGAAACAGAAATTTCTACAGAACAAAGCCAGGAGGAAGAATAACGGAATTTTCGCCTTTATTTAAACTCTTGGGTTGTTTAATTTTTTATCTTTGAGTTATTGAGTTTAAAATTTCATTCTCCTAAGTGAATTTATTCCGAAAAATATTTAGCTCTAGTTCAAATGAGCAAAAAAAAGCCCCAAAAAAAGAGGCAGAAAATAAGTATCTCCCAAAAAAAGAACTTCCAGCGGACGAGCTTTTTACTATTAATTTCAATAAAAATGGGGGCAAATTCCTATATTCAGAAAGTTTTGAAGAAGCCCATGAATTTCTCAGAGAAATCATAAAAGAAAACAATTGGAATGACAAAACAGCATTGATTTTAAATCCTAAATTAAAAAAACAATTTAGCAGTTTTGATTGGCAAACCACTAAAATTCTAAAGCAAGGACATTTTCTATTTACCACTTGCGAATATTTAATTGCCTCTGATGGGTCACTGCTGATCTCCTCAAACCAAATTGCTGAAAAAAAATTAAAAGAATTACCCAAAGACTTTATTGTATTTGCTAGTACAAGTCAAATTGTGCAAACAATCGGACAAGGACTCCATGGCATCAAGGCAAAAAATAAAAAAAGCATACCCTCAAATATTACGACCATAAAGCATTTCAAAAGCGATGAAGATGATAATTTTATGAGTTATGGAAGCAGTGCAAAAAACCTATACTTACTATTGTTAGAAGATTTATAACATCACTTTGAAGAAATTTATTACAAGAACAATTTCAGGAATTATATTTGCAGCAATACTTATTGTTGCAGCTCAAAATAAATGGTCCCTTTTGGCGATTTTAATGGTTTTTGGATTTGTTTGCTTGTTTGAATTCAACAAACTAATTGAACAAAGAAACAGGCTTTCATACCTAATTTTTGCAGCTCTTTACTTTGCTTTTGGGTTTGTAGGTCTATTTTTTAAAACAGCCAATGGTATTAACGAAGCCTCTCAAATACTGCACGTGGTGAGTGTTTTTGTTTTATTGTTTTTAATTCGAGATCTATTTTCGTCTAAAAGTTTACCCAAATTACTGACAAACCGCTATATCAATACCACCTTTTACATAAGCAGCGGGGTGGTTTTTTTATTGCTAATTGCATATAATTTTGGAAATTACAGCCCCAATACAATTGTGGGAATGTTTGCTCTTATCTGGCTGAATGACAGCTTTGCCTATTTTATAGGCAGTAATTTTGGCAAACAGAAATTATTTGAAAGTGTCTCACCCAAAAAAACGGTCGAAGGTTTTTTAGGAGGGGTGTTTTTTGCGGCTTTAGGCAGCTATTTCATCTTTAAATTTACTGACGAATTGGAATTCTCAAGCTGGTTAATCATGAGTGTTATTGTCAGTATTTTTGGCACCATAGGGGATTTAATAGAATCTAAATACAAACGCCAAGCTGCAGTCAAAGACAGTGGCAGATTGATCCCTGGACACGGGGGCTTACTAGATCGATTGGACAGTGCAATTTTTGTGTCCCCTTTTATTTACTTATTCTTAAGAATTTTAAATTATGTTTCATAAAGAAGGTTATACCATTATTTTTATAAGTTTAATTGGCATGAGCTGTTTGTTTTTAGTTTTGGACTTTATTGGGATTCCATGGCTGATTAAAACCCTCCAAATCGGACTTTTAATCGTTTTTATTTTAATTTTACAATTCTTTAGAAACCCAAAGCGTCACACCCGTCTCAATGACGCACAGGTCATTTCCCCAGTGGATGGTAAAGTGGTTATAATAAAAGAAGTTGAAGAACCTGAATATTTTAATGACAAGCGCTTGCAAGTTAGTGTTTTTATGTCTCCCCTCAATGTGCATGTTACGCGATATCCCGTTGGAGGAAAAGTTGTTTTTAGTAAATACCACCCCGGTAAATACCTGGTGGCTTGGCACCCGAAATCAAGCGAAAAAAATGAGCGCACGACCATTGTTGTGGAAAACCCAGTATTTGGAAAAGTTCTATATCGACAAATAGCTGGTGCCGTGGCAAGGCGCATTGTCAATTATGCCAAAACAAAACAAACAGTAGTTCAAGGAACTGATGCTGGATTTATTAAATTTGGTTCAAGAGTGGATTTATTTTTACCTTTGGATACCAAAATAGATATTAAACTCAATCAGAAAGTTAGGGGCGGTGAAACAGTCATTGCAAAACTTTGAGATGACAACAAATAAATTAGATACGGAATTTAAATTGGCTGTTGAAAGCATCAATAATCACAAGGATCCCTTTCCTGCAGATACCTTGCTAAAACTCTACGCCTATTATAAAAAAGCGACGAATAACTACAGCAGACCCAGCAGTAGCAAAGCCATCATAAACGCTTTTAAAACAAATGCACTTTTTCAAGTTGAGAATATTTCGCAAGACGAAGCCAAAAAACGATATATAGCATTGGCAAAAAAATATTTATTGTACAGAACCTAAATTTAAGTCAAATTATTCAGACTTGCCTCCAAAGTTTCAATTTTTGCCAACGCATCGGCTTCTTTTTTCTTTTCACTAGCCACAACCTTTACAGGTGCGTTAGATATGAAACGTTCATTGGAAAGTTTCTTTTGAACGGATATTAAAAAACCCTTTGTATAGTCTAATTCAGCTTTAATTTTGGCAAGCTCGGCTTCAAAATCAATATCAATATCGGCCAACAAAAAATATTCATTGGACTGTACTCTAAAAGAAAACGCTTTATCGACTGAAGCTTCAGTATATTTAATTTGAGATATATTGCCAAGTTTGCTAATTAACCCATCAAATTTTTGTGAACATAACGCCTTGTTAATTATATGCAGCTCCACGGCGGTCTTAAAAGGAATTTGTTTTTCCTTTCGCAAATTGCGAATGCCTGAAACTACCTCAGCAGCGAACTCAAAATCATCCAGTAAAGTGACATCAGTTGAGATTTTTTGGGGCCAAGTTGAAATGACTAGTGATTCTTCTGGATTTCGCTTGTCTAAAAAATGCCATATTTCCTCTGTTAAAAAAGGCATAAAAGGATGTAATACTTTTAGATTTTGTTCCAATAAATACACCGCGGCCTTATGGGTTTTTTTATCTATTGGAGCGGCATAGGCCGGTTTGATCATTTCCAACAACCAAGAGCAAAAATCATCCCAAACCAATTTATAAATAGCCATTAGCGCATCACTAAGACGGTATTTGCTAAAGTGGTCTTCAATTTCAGCCAAAACTTTTTGAAATTTAGCGGCATACCAATCAATTGCAATGGCCGCATAATCAGGCTGTTCAATATCGCTGACTTCCCAACCCTCAATCAAACGGAATGCATTCCAAATTTTATTTCCAAAAGCTTTTCCTTGGTGACAAAGCGCCTGATCGAATAACAAATCGTTGCCCGCAGCAGAACTTAGCAACAGTCCCACACGTACCCCGTCGGCACCAAAATCTTCAATCAGTTTTAAAGCATTTGGAGAATTCCCAAGAGATTTACTCATTTTTCGACCTTTTTTATCTCTTACAAGGCCTGTTAAATAAACATTTTCAAAAGGTCTCTGGCCTTTGAATTCAAACCCAGCAATCACCATCCTGGCTACCCAAAAAAATAAAATATCAGGACCGGTAACCAAATCGTTGGTGGGATAATAATAATTGAATTCTTTATTGTTTGGGTTTCTGATGCCATCAAAAACCGAAATGGGCCAAAGCCAAGATGAAAACCAAGTGTCTAAGACATCGGAATCTTGCCGTAAGTTTTCAATTTTAAAGGAACTGTTATTTGTTTTTTGATGTACCAATTTAAGGGCCTCTTCCTTAGACTTGGCAACTACAAAATCGGCTTTGCCATCTCCAAAATAGTAGGCTGGAATTTGCTGCCCCCAATACAATTGTCGAGAAATATTCCAGTCTCGTATATTTTCCATCCAATGCCGGTAGGTATTGTTAAACTTTCTGGGAAATAGTTTTACAGTCTCAGTCTTTAAAACAGCCTCAATGGCAGGCTTTGCAAGGTCTTCCATTTTTAAAAACCATTGGTCAGAAAGTCGGGGTTCAATGACAACTTTAGTACGCTCAGAGGTACCAACCTTGTGGAGGTGTGGTTCTGTTTTAACCAAATATCCTTTGGCTTTGAGTTCTTTTGAAATTTCTTTACGCACTACAAAGCGGTCTTTGCCTTGGTAATGCAAACCATAACTATTAAGCGTGGCATCAGGGTTAAAAATATCAATAACTTCTAATTGGTGCTTATCCCCTAAGATCTTGTCATTTTCATCATGTGCAGGAGTCACTTTTAAGCAACCCGTTCCAAATTCCATATCGACATAAGAATCTTGAATAATGGGGATGACTCTGTTACAAAGAGGTACAATGGCCATTTTCCCTTTTAAATGCTTAAAGCGTTCATCATCTGGGTGTACACAAATAGCAGAATCTCCTAGAATAGTCTCGGGGCGAGTCGTCGCGACGGTAAGTCGCTGATCGGTTCCTTTAACAGCATATTGTATGTGGTATAAATTCCCTTGGCGTTCTTCGTATAAAACTTCTTCATCGGAAAGGGTTGTTTGTGCCTTGGGATCCCAGTTTACCATTCTAAATCCTCTATAAATCAATCCCTTGTTGTAAAGGTCAATAAATACCGAAATGACAGATTCACTCAAGTCAGTGTCCAGTGTAAATTTTGTACGATCCCAATCACAAGAACAACCTAATTTTTGAAGCTGATTTAAAATCACACCCCCATATTCGTTGGTCCAGTCCCAAGCATGGGCCATAAACTCTTCTCGAGTCAAATCATTTTTATCAATTCCATTTTCCTTGAGCTTGGCAACCACTTTGGCTTCGGTAGCAATAGAGGCATGGTCCGTCCCCGGTACCCAACAGGCATTTTTACCTTGCAATCGAGCGCGGCGGATAAGTACATCCTGAATGGTATTGTTGAGCATGTGACCCATGTGTAAAACCCCTGTTACGTTGGGTGGAGGAATGACTATGGTGTAAGGAGTTCTGTGGTCTGGTTTTGAATTGAAGAATTTATGTTCCATCCAATAGTCATACCACTTTTTCTCTACCGCAGTAGCATTGTATTTAGAGGGTATACCCATGAGTATGGAATGATTTTTGAGTTAAGGTAAACAAAAGTAATTATATTTTAGATTCTTTAAAATTAAAAAACTAGAATTATAGAGGTACAATTTTTTGATTTTATAAAAAACCTTTAAATTTACAAATCAATTAAATTTTCAACCATGAAAAAAACATTCATATTCCTGCTGTTCGCATTTTTTACATTTCAACTTTATGCGCAAGAAAAAACTGCCAAAATCGAATTTGAAACAACGGTCATCGATTACGGAACCATTGAAAAAGGAGCGGACGGTGTCCGCGTTTTTAAATTTAAAAATACTGGAAATGCACCGCTGGTTGTCACATCGGTAAAATCAAGCTGTGGCTGCACCGTTCCAAAAAAGCCTGAAGCCCCAGTGTTGCCGGGAGAGACTGGTGAAATTGAAGTCAAATACGACACCAAAAGAGTCAACCCTATCAGAAAAACAATCACGGTAACATCCAATGCTGAAACCCCAACAGTGGCACTCAAAATCAAGGGCAATGTCATTGACCCTTCCAATACAAATGTGATGAAACCCACTACCAAAAGCCTTGTGGAGCAATAAATTTTTAAAAAAATTAAACTTAAAGCACCTTTAGACAGGTGCTTTTTTTATTTATAAAACTTGAATAATTAAATGGGATTCTGTTTTATTATAAATGAACTTTAAATAAATTTGTACTTTGGAGATCAACAGAACACAAAATGCCAAAAATTTCTAATAAAGGTTTGGTTATGCCAGCCTCACCAATTCGAAAATTAGTCCCCTTTGCTGAACAGGCGAAGTCAGAGGGGGTACACGTCTATCATTTAAACATTGGACAACCCGACATTCAAACGCCTAAAATAGCTTTGGATGCTGTAAAGAATAATACACTTGAAGTCTTGGCTTACAGCCGTTCTGAGGGCTCAGAGGCCTATCGCATAAAACTCGCAGAGTATTACAAAAAGCACGAAATTGAGGTCAGTGAAAATGACATCATCATTACAACAGGCGGGAGTGAGGCCTTACTCTTTACCATTGGAAGTATCATGGACCCAGAGGATGAGGTCATTATTCCGGAACCGTTTTATGCCAATTACAACGGATTCTCAGCCGCTCAAGGGGTTCATGTTGTGCCGGTAGTTTCTGAGCTAGACTCTAATTTTGCACTCCCCTCTATCGAAGCTTTTGAGGCCTTGATCACTAAAAAAACCAAAGCCATTCTCATTTGCAATCCTGGAAATCCTACAGGTTACCTCTACAGCCAAGAAGAAATTTATCAGCTCACCAAATTGGTTAAAAAATATGATCTGTTTTTAATTGCAGATGAAGTTTATAGAGAATTTACCTATGACGGTGAAAAACATCATTCTATTATGTCAATTAAAGGCCTTGAACAACACGCCATTATGATCGACTCGGTATCTAAGCGCTACAGTATGTGCGGTGCACGTATTGGTTGTTTGGTGACCAAAAATAAAGAGGTTTATAAAACTGCATTAAAATTTGCTCAAGCAAGGCTTTCACCCCCCACCTATGCACAAATTGCAAGTGAGGCAGCACTGAGTACACCCAGTTCCTATTTCAAAAGTGTAATTGATGAATACGTTGAACGTCGCGATATTTTAATTGAAGAACTTCAAAAAATTAAGGGGGTCAAAGTGGCAAAACCCAAGGGTGCTTTTTACTGTATTGTAGAACTTCCAGTCCGCGATGCTGATGCTTTTGCGCAATGGCTTTTAGAAAAATTTAGAGTCCAAAATCAAACCATTATGATTGCGCCTGCCGCTGGATTTTATGCCACCAAAGGATTGGGTCAAAATCAAGTACGAATCGCCTATGTACTAAAAAAAGAAGATTTGATAGCTTCTGTTAATATTCTAAAAAAAGGATTAGAAGCCTATACCAATTAAGATGTTTCAAAAGCAAGTTTCACTCAAACCCTATAACAGTTTTGGCATGGATGTCAAAGCAGAGCGTTTTGTATCAGCGGAAAACCTCGAAGACTTGGTTTCGGTTTTAGAAACAAATCCTTCAAAACTACTGGTATTGGGTGGAGGCAGCAATCTGCTGCTAACTAAGGACGTCAAAGGGCTTGTTGTGCATATCAATTTAAAGGGCATTGAAATATGCGAAAGAAATAACGAAACAACTTTGGTCAAAGCGGCGGCTGGTGAAAACTGGCATGACTTTGTTTTATGGACTTTGAATCAAAATTTAGGGGGGCTGGAAAATTTAGCTCTAATCCCTGGAAATGTTGGTACAGCCCCCGTTCAGAATATCGGTGCCTATGGCGTAGAACTCAAAGACAGCTTTGTAAATTGTGAAGCCCTAAATTTAAAAACTCTGGAAATCGAAACATTCTCAAATGCAGATTGCAAGTTCGATTACCGAAATTCTGTGTTTAAATCCCAGTACAAAGGACAGTATATCATTACCGCTGTATGCTTTGCATTGACAAACAGCAATCACATTTTAAAAACTTCTTATGGCGCCATCCAATCAGAGCTTAAAAAAAATGGTGTCCACAACAACCCAAATATTCATGACATTTCAAAGGCAGTCATTGGTATACGTCAATCTAAATTACCAGATCCAAAAAAACTAGGCAACAGCGGAAGCTTCTTTAAGAACCCAGTGGTGACAAAAAAAATATTTAAAAAGCTACACAATCAGTTTCCCGATATACCCCACTATACTGTTTCAGAAAATAAATTAAAAATACCAGCGGCTTGGCTTATTGAAACAGCGGGGTTTAAAGGTAAAACCTTTGGTAACTATGGCGTTCACAAGCACCAAGCCTTGGTTTTGGTAAATTATGGAGGTGCCTCAGGAAAGGACTTGTTAAGGCTTTCAAAACTCATTCAAAAGACCATAAAAACAATTTTTGGTATAGAACTTGAATCCGAAGTCAATGTATTGTAAAAAATTATTTTTAGTTGAGCTAATCACATTTTTTACTGGCTCTGAAAATTATTCCTGCCAAAACTGAAGCGGCGATAGGAACCAACCAAAAAATCCACAATTGATTTAAATACCCTCCGCCTGCAAAAATTGCTTGACTGGTAGATCTTGCAGGATTAACAGAGGTATTAGATATTGGAATACTGATTAAGTGAATAAGTGTAAGCGCCAAACCAATGGCGATGGGTGCAAATTTTTTATAAGCTGCGTTGCTGGTACTTCCCAATATTATGATCATAAAAAAAACAGTGAGAACAAATTCGGTAATGAGGACTGAAACCATAGAATAGTTTCCTGGGGATAAAGCCCCATAACCGTTGGATGCAAAACTACCAATGGTTTTAAAATCAGATTTTTCTATAAATATTAAAAAAAGTGTTGCAGCAGCAGAACACGCACCCAATACTTGGGCTGTGATATAGCCCGGAATTTTACGGCTTTCAAAGCGACCTGCTGCCCAGAGCCCAACAGAAACTGCAGGATTAAAATGAGCTCCTGAAATATGGCCTACAGCAAATGCCATGGTTAAAAATGACAAGCCAAAAGCGAGCGCTACGCCTGTAAATCCAATGCCTAAATCGGGATAAGACGCTGCAAAGACAGCGCTTCCGCAACCTCCAAAAACCAACCAGAAGGTGCCGAAAAATTCAGCAAAAAATTGTTTCATAATAAATATATTTACGTTGTTTATATATCTTAGACACTTATCAAATCAGTACGTCACATTTTTTTAAAAAAATTTTTATTTTAATTTAGTTGTATCTTTGCTTTAAGCACCACATTATATGAAACTACTTTTAATAACACTCGCACTTTTAGGCTTGGGGATTGCAGGCATTTCAATCAAAATTTGGGGGAAAAAAGATGGCGAATTTGCAGGGACTTGTGCAAGTCAAAATCCCATATTGAATTCTGAGGGTGAGCCCTGCGGATTCTGTGGTAAAACACCAGATCAGTTTATCGATTGTGATAATACTCAAAAAAACAACCCCATTAATTAAATCATTTCAGCAACAGTCTTTAGGGCTGTGGCATATATTTTTTATTGTATTTAAACATGTTGAATCAAAACCATCGTCTTGAAAATTAGTGAAGCCATTGTGAAAGCTAAAGAGGACAATCAAATGGCTTTCAATTTTTTATTGGAAACATTTTGGAATGATGTCTTTGGTTTTATGCTCAAGCGCACAAAAAATGAAATTGATGCTGAAGACATCACCATAGAGGCCTTTTTTAAAGCTTTCGACAAAATACATTCGTTTGATTCAAAATTTAAATTTAAAACTTGGTTAATTACCATCGCAAAAAACACCCATTTAGACAGTTTGAGGAAGCAAAAAACAAGTCTCACAAATCAAACCACAGAAGAGGATGAAAAACGTGTTTATTGGATTGTGGATGACGCACCTTCAATTGAAGATCAATTGATTACAAAACAAAAATTAGCACAACTTCTAAAAGATATCAAAAAACTAAAACCTCACCACCAAGAAATCATTCACTTGCGGTATTTCAAAGAACAAACTTATCTAGAAATTGCCAATACCGTAGGCATCCCCATCAACAATGTGAAAGTAAAACTACTGAGAGCAAAAAAACTTCTTGCAGAAATTATCAGGCACAAAAAATGATTGCGTTTTTAAAAAAAATGGGGCCTGGCCTTTTATTTGCAGGTAGTGCCATTGGGGTGTCACATTTGGTACAGTCCACAAAAGCGGGTGCGAATTTTGGTTTTGGTTTGTTATGGGTCTTATTTTTTATCAATCTTATCAAATATCCATTTTTTCAATTTGGGCCGCGCTATGCAGCAGCAACAGGAGAAAATTTACTACAAGGCTATAAAAAACTGGGGAAAGGCGTTTTGACAATTTATGCCATACTCACCCTAGCCACCATGTTTACCATACAAACAGCCGTGACCATCGTAACAGCCGGTATTGCTGCATCCCTTTTTGGAGATGCCATAAGTGTACAAACTTGGACCGTGCTCATTCTAAGCCTTAGCTTTACATTACTTCTGATTGGGAAATATGCGTTGTTAGACAAAATGATGAAAATTATTATCATTGTCTTAAGTATTTCAACAGTTTTTGCAGTTTGCAGCGCTTTTTTAGGCTCTGGTAACGAGTTGAGTTGGGCTCAAGTTTTCCCAGCGTCAAGAACCGATTTAATTTTTTTAATTGCATTTATGGGCTGGATGCCAGCTCCGCTTGATGTTTCAATATGGCATTCTTTGTGGGTGGTAGAAAAACAAAAAGCATCCAAATTTTTTAATAGTGAAGCGATAATTTTAGACTTTAACATTGGCTATATAGGAACTGTGATCTTGGGAATGGGTTTTTTATTGCTTGGTGGCTTGGTCATGTATGGAAGTGGAGCGTCATTTAGCGATAATGGCGGAATATTTTCCTTACAACTCATTGAAATGTACACACAAAGCTTGGGCATGTGGAGCTATGCTATTATTGGAATTGCCGCGCTAACGACCATGTTTAGCACATCTCTTAGCACTTTAGATGCCTCCCCTAGAGCCATGAACAAAACACTAGAACTAATTTTTGAGAAGCCGTTTAAAAATGGATATATTTTGTGGTTAATTTTGTTAATATTTGGAACCATTGCAATCTTCTTTTTCTTTTTATCCGAAATGGGAACCTTGGTGAAAATCGCTACGATTTTATCCTTTTTAACTGCACCTTTCTACGCACTGATGAATTATATACTAATTTGCAGTAAACACACACCAAAAGATTGGCAACCTTCTAAATCAATGCATATTTTAAGTATTTTTGGAATTCTATTTTTAGTAGGATTTAACATTTGGTATCTCAGTATTTTATGATTTTTTAATGGAATACTTTGTATCTTTGTAATTCAACAAAAAAGTATGCCCGCTAACACGCTTTTAAAATCAGCCGAAGGTACCGTTACAGATTCACTTGAAAAATCTCAAGAAATCAGTTCACTAGCGCCTGTTGAAACGCCTCAACCTCGCCAAGCAAAACCAAAATGGCTGCGGGTTAAGTTGCCCACAGGGAAAAAATACACAGCTCTTAGAGGCCTGGTTGACAAATATAAATTAAATACGATTTGTACCTCTGGTAGTTGCCCTAATATGGGTGAGTGCTGGGGAGAGGGTACTGCTACTTTTATGATTCTTGGAAACATCTGTACTCGCTCCTGTGGATTTTGCGGAGTCAAAACAGGACGACCAGAGTCTTTAGATTGGGATGAACCCGAAAAAGTAGCCCGTTCCATCAAGATAATGGGCATCAAACATGCGGTTTTGACAAGTGTTGACAGAGACGATTTAAAAGATATGGGCAGCATCATGTGGTCCGAAACAGTGCAAGCGGTCCGTCGCATGAATCCAAATACCACATTAGAAACATTAATCCCGGATTTTCAAGGCATCGAAAAACACATCGACAGGATTATTGCCGTGGCCCCCGAAGTGGTGTCACACAATATGGAAACAGTCAGACGGCTGACAAGAGAGGTCCGCATTCAGGCCAAATACGACCGCAGCTTAGGGATTTTAAAATACCTTAAAGATCAAGGACAGCGCCGTACCAAAACGGGACTTATGTTGGGCCTTGGAGAAACTCGAGAAGAGGTTATTGAGACTTTACACGATCTAAAAGAAGCAAAAGTTGATGTTGTCACCATTGGTCAATATTTACAGCCAAGTAAAAAACACTTGCCTGTCAAAGAATATATCACACCTGATCAATTTAGGGAATATGAAGCCATCGGCTTAGACCTTGGATTCCGTCATGTAGAAAGCAGTGCCTTGGTACGCTCCTCATACAAAGCACAAAAACACATACATTAGATGATTCGCGTTGGTATCAACGGATTTGGACGCATCGGCAGACGCGTCTTTCGCTTGTTGTTGGAACAACAACAAATACAAGTGGTGGCCATCAATGATTTGGCAAACGCCGAAACAATGGCACATCTGCTAAAATATGACAGTGTTCACGGCAAAATAAAAGCCAGTGTTTCCTATGAGAATTCTAAACTAATTGTCAATGGTAAACCCATTGCATTGACTCAGTACAATCACCCAACTTCAATTGATTGGGCTGTAAATAAGGTAGATATTGTACTGGAAGCCACCGGAAAATTTAAAACAAAAAAACAGCTTCAAAAACACCTTGACCAAGGAGTAAAAAAAGTAATTTTAACCGTTCCTCCCGTCGATAACAGTATTAAAACCATAGTGCTTGGAGTCAATGAAAACAGCATTTCTGACACAGATCAAATTCTGTCCAACGCCTCTTGTACGACCAACAATGCAGCCCCAATGTTGTCTATTATCAACGACTTATGTGGTATCGAACAGGCCTATATAACCACAGTGCACTCCTATACCACAGATCAAAGCCTACACGACCAGCCACATTCTGATTTGAGACGGGCTAGAGCTGCAGGCCAATCAATTGTACCGACAACCACTGGAGCTGCCAAAGCACTGACGAAAATTTTCCCGCAGCTGAGTGACCGTATTGGAGGTTGTGGTATACGCGTCCCTGTGATCAATGGCTCATTGACAGATATCACTTTTAACGTCAAGCGGGAGACCTCTGTAGAAGCGATCAACAATGCTTTCAAGACAGCCGCTCAATCCCGACTCAAAGGAATTGTCCAATACACTGAAGACCCGATTGTATCGATTGATGTGGTTGGTAATTCACATTCTTGTGTTTTTGATTCAAAAATGACCTCGGTATTGGGTAAAATGGTAAAAGTCATTGGATGGTATGACAATGAAACGGGCTATTCTTCTCGCATCATTGAGTTGATTCGTTTGATAAACTAATCAAATTTTTTAATGTAATCCGCTACTAGAGTCTCAAATTCAACAGAGGCATTTATTTGGATATTGATTGGCAAATAATACAATTCAGGGTGATGGAGTGATTCTAGCCTAGAAAAGTCTTTTTCTGTGGTCAACACTAGTGATTTTGAGCCAATAAGGTCCAATTCTTTGTTGGAAAAAACATGGTGGTCTGAGAATTCTAAATGCTCAAAAACCAAGCCTAGATTCTCTAAATAATTTACCATAGGAGCGGCTTTTGCAATGCCTGTAACCAATGAAAATTTTTGGTTTTTAAGCCATTCCACGGGCTGTGTTTTTTTCTTTGCAATAATGGTTTGCGAATAGACGATGCTGCTAAAAAATAACTGTTGNCCTGGNATTGGTCTTAAGCAATCTTTAATCCATTGTTTTTTGGAATCTGNCANATCTTNTGGACATTTAGTAACNACTATGATTTGTGCACGTGAGGCCGCTGATCGGGGCTCNCTTAGGTTTCCAGCAGGCAANACAACGTCCTGGCAGTANAAATTATCATAGGATGTGAGAATAATTGAGAGACCAGCTTTTACAGCTCTGTGTTGAAAAGCATCATCCAGTATAATGATCTTAGCGGNGTTATCNAGAGTTTTTAAGCNTTTGATTCCATGGCGTCTATNNGCGTCTACAGCCANCCTAATNTNTGGGAATTTTTGTGCGATTTGAAAGGGNTCATCTCCCAGTATTNGGGCAGTGCTCTTTGAATCNGCTAGTATAAAACCATCGGTTTTTCGNCCATAGCCCCTACTTAAAACCGCNAAACTGNNGCTNGGNTTGAGCATTTGAATCAAATATTCAACCATGGGAGTTTTACCTGTACCACCCANAGATAAATTGCCCACACAAATTATNGGCATTTCGTAGGNTTTTGNNCTGAACACACCAAAATCAAAGCATTTATTNCGGATATAAATGGCAAGGTAATACAGNGGATTGAGTGGAAATAATATTTTTCTTAAAAGCTTCACTANCACGAAAGTAATTATTTTATCTTTGAACTTAAACAAAATCCCATGATAGTTCAGGACATCATACAACAGCTCGAAACACTTGCCCCCTTGGCCTATGCAGAAGAATTTGACAATGTGGGTTTACTTATAGGTGATAAAAACACAGCCGTCAAAGGGGTTTTGGTTACTTTAGACTGCCTGCCTGAGGTCGTCGATGAGGCCGTCAACAACGACTGTAATCTCATTGTTAGTTTTCATCCGATTATTTTTAAGGGCTTAAAATCCATTAATGGAAAAACTTATGTAGAACGCGTGGTTCAAAAAGCCATCCGCAACGACATTGCCATATATGCCATTCACACGGCTTTAGACAATGCATTTGAAGGGGTCAATGCAGGTATCTGCGAGGTCTTGGATTTAAAAAATAAATCCATTCTTATGCCACAGACCGGAACTTTAAAAAAATTAATCACTTATGTACCGCATGCGGAATCCGAAAATTTGAGATCAGCCCTTTTTGAACTTGGTGTTGGCGCTGTAGGAAATTACGAAAACTGCAGTTTTAACAGTGAGGGTCTAGGGACTTTCAAAGGCAATAAAGAATCAAACCCTGTTTTAGGAAACCCTAGTGAGATGAAACAAGTGGAGGAAACAAAAATTGAAATAACTTTTGCCAAGCATCTAAAACCTGTTGTTTTAAAGACACTTTTTAAAACCCATCCCTACGAAGAGGTCGCTTATGAAATAAGAACACTTGAAAATAAAAACCAACACATCGGTATGGGTATGATTGGAGACTTAAAATCACCCATGCCCGAGACTGACTTTTTGGAATTTGTCAAAAACAAGATGAAGTCAGCCGTCATTAGGCATTCTAAACTTTTAAATAAAAAAATTAGAAAAGTGGCCGTTTTAGGAGGCTCTGGAAGTTTTGCAATTTCTACAGCAAAAAGTGCTGGAGCGGATGCCTTTATCAGCGCCGATTTAAAATACCACGACTTTTTTACCGCTGAAGATGAAATTTTACTAATGGATATTGGGCATTACGAAAGCGAACAATACACAAAAAATCTTTTGGTATCCTATCTTAAGAAAAAAATTCCTAATTTTGCAATCCTTTTATCAAAGATTAATACGAACCCGGTAAAGTATAAATAAGCATGGCTAAGAAAAAAGAGCTGACCATTGAAGAAAAACTCAGAGCGTTGTACGACTTGCAGCTCATCGATTCAAGAGTCGATGAAATCCGTAATGTTCGCGGCGAGCTTCCCCTTGAAGTTCGCGATTTAGAGGACGAAGTTGAAGGCTTCAAGTTAAGAGTTCAAAAACTCCAAGACAACCTCGCTGATATTGACGATCAAATCAAAGCGAAGAAGATTTTAATTGAGGAAGCGAAAACATTGATCAAAAAGTACAACGAACAACAAAAAAATGTTCGCAACAACAGAGAGTTTAATTCCTTGGCTAAAGAAATTGAATTTCAGGAACTAGAAATTCAATTGGCTGAAAAACATATCAAGGAGTACAGAGCCCAAATAGAGCAAAAAAAGGAAGTCATTGAGGGGACCAAAGAGCGCCTTAAAGAAAGAGAGGAGCACCTCAATCACAAAAAGAAAGACTTGGATGCGATTTTGGCAGAGACAGAAAAAGAGGAAGAAGTCTTGCTCAATAAATCTGAGGAATACAAAACTAAAATTGAGCAGCGTCTTGCCAAGGCCTACACTAAAATACGTACAAGTGTAAAAAATGGACTTGCAGTTGTTCCCATCGAAAGAGGTGCCTCAGGAGGGTCATATTTTACCATCCCCCCACAAGTTCAGGTTGAGATTGCAGCCAGAAAAAAAATAATCACAGACGAGCACAGCGGCCGAATTTTGGTCGATGCAGCACTTGCAGATGAGCAGAAAGCTAAAATGGAAAAGTTATTTTCTACTATGTAATAACAACCCTACTCCTACAAAAAACCCTCACAAATGTGAGGGTTTTTTTTGACCCAAAGTTTTTAGAAATATGACCCCACATTAAAATTTTTATACAATGCCAAAATAATTTTATCTAATAATAAAAATATTCTGTTGGTTTATAGAAAGTTATTATTGAACTTAAAAAGGATGCTGTAAACAACAACAATGAGATATTAGAAATTGAAAAGAAACAAAACCCAATTATAAACCCCCTAATAAGTTAAATTCTAATCCATCCCTAAAACTCCAAACAAAAACTCAAGCCTTTTTTTAATATAAATTTCACAGATTTTAAGACCATCCTTTATAATTTTACAAAATAAACATCAAACCTATGAAACATCTTCTTATCTTTCTGCCCTTCTTATTTTGTAATCTTAGCAGCTGTCAAAGCCCAGCAAAAAACCCAAAGCAAAAAGCGGTTATCAATGCCGAACCCATTGAATTGCCCATTGAAAATGGCATCGCCAGAGCCTATTTTGCCAGTGGCTGTTTTTGGTGTGTGGAAGCCATTTATGAAAGCGTGGTAGGTGTTCAAGAATCCATTAGCGGCTATGCGGGTGGGCATACCAAAAATCCAACTTATGAATTGAGCAACACAGGCCGCAG
>PBQM01000002.1 GCA_002725015.1 Flavobacteriaceae bacterium
ACCCTTGAACATCTTGCAGAGCTGGCCTTGGGCGGGACTGCGGTAGGGACAGGACTCAACACCCCAAAAGGTTATGATATTTTGGTTGCAAAATACATCGCAGAATTCACTGGTCTGCCATTTGTCACCGCTAAAAATAAATTTGAGGCATTGGCCGCACATGATGCAATTGTTGAATCTCATGGCGCTCTTAAACAACTGGCAGTGGCACTGAACAAAATTGCCAACGACATTCGAATGATGGCTTCAGGACCAAGATCTGGTATCGGAGAAATCACTCTTCCTGCAAACGAACCTGGAAGTTCTATCATGCCAGGTAAGGTTAATCCAACCCAGTGTGAGGCATTGACCATGGTTTGTGCGCAAGTTATTGGAAATGATGTGGCCATTACATTTGGAGGCGCACAAGGTCATTACGAATTGAATGTTTTTAAGCCTGTGATGGCTGCTAACCTTTTACAATCTGCCCAGCTAATTGGAGATGCTTGTAACAGTTTTGAAAAGCATTGTGCTTCTGGCATTCAGCCCAACGAAAAAGCAATCAAAGAACTGCTCAATAATTCTTTGATGTTGGTCACAGCACTCAACACAAAAATAGGCTACTATAAAGCCGCTGAAATTGCCAGTACAGCGCATAAAAATGGCACTACACTAAGAGAAGAGGCTATTAATTTAGGCCATGTTACCGCTGAGCAATACGACGCTTGGGTAAAACCTGAGGACATGACAGGAGGTCTAAATTAAACCGATGCGAAAGGTTTTTACAAACATCAAGCAACTGCTTCAAGTGCGGCCAAAAGGTCTAGATTATGTAGCTGGACTGTCCATGTCAGAACTTCCAAAGATTGACAATGCTTTTTTAGCCATACAAGAGGATCGGATTGTGGCTTTTGGTAAAATGTCAGATTACAGACCCAAACAACATGACCAATGTATTGATGCGCATGGACGGTTACTTTTGCCTTCGTGGTGTGACAGCCATTCTCATACGGTCTTCGCTGCCAATCGCAGCGGGGAATTTACAGACCGAATTAAAGGCTTAAGTTATGAGCAAATTGCCGAACGTGGCGGAGGTATTTTAAATTCTGCCAAAACCCTACAAGACACCCCAGAAGACAGGCTTTTTAAACAGGCCCTATCACGTATCAAAACATTGGAAAAATTAGGAACAGGTGCTTTGGAAATCAAATCTGGTTATGGTTTGACCACTAGAGATGAATTAAAAATGTTGCGTGTTATAAAAAAAATCAGCAAACATTCGGCTGTTAAAATAAGGTCCACATTTCTGGGAGCCCATGCCATCCCCGAGGCTTATAAAAATGATAAATCTGCCTATATAGATCTTATTATTAATGAGATGCTGCCAATAATTAAAAAGGAAAAATTAGCGGATTATATAGATGTGTTTTGTGAAAAAGGCTATTTCAATTTAGAAGATACAGACCGCATTTTAACAGCTGCTAAGGCCTTTGGATTGAAACCTAAAATTCATGTCAATCAGTTTAATGCTTTCGGTGGGGTGGCCTTGGGTGTCAAACACAAAGCAATTTCAGTTGATCATTTAGAACAACTTTTAGAAACTGATATAGAAGCCCTAAAAGATACTGAAACCATGGCAGTGGCACTGCCTGGCTGTTCATTTTTCCTTGGGATTCCATACACCCCAGCCAGAAAACTTATAGATGCGGGACTCCCCCTGGCATTGGCAACGGATTACAACCCAGGTTCTGCACCTAGTGGTAATGTCAACTTAATTGTGAGCTTGGCTTGTATTAAAATGAAGATGAGTCCAGAAGAAGCCATCAATGCAGCCACCATAAATGGCGCTTATGCCATGGGTGTATCCGATGACTATGGAAGTATTACGGTTGGGAAAAAAGCCAATTTAATTCTGTCAACACCCATGGAAAGTTACATTGAAATCCCATATGCATTTGGTAATAATCCTGTATTTAAGGCGGTTTTAAATGGCGCAGTTTAAAAACTTTGCAATAGAAGCCCTTTTAAAATATAGGGACTCAAAATTTTATATATTTATACTAAATTTATATCTCCCCTATGCAAATTATTGAATGCGTACCAAACATTTCCGAGGGACAAGACCAGACCACCATCCAAAGCATTTGTGAGGAGGTCAATAAAGTAGAAGGTGTTAAGCTTCTCAATGTTGATCCTGGAAAAGCCACCAATAGAACCGTTATTACGTTCATTGGAGCACCCGAGGCGGTTTTAGAAGCGGCCTTTAAACTGATTCAAAAAGCCAAAGAGTGCATTGATATGACCAAGCATATAGGTGAGCATCCACGTATGGGTGCTGTGGATGTTTGCCCATTGATTCCCATTGCGAACATCAGTATGGAAGAAACTGTCAAATTGGCTCATAAATTAGCAAAAAAGGTAGGAGATATATTAGACATTCCTGTCTATTGCTATGAGAACGCTGCCACATCTGAGCCCCGAAAAAACCTTGCCAATTGCAGATCTGGCGAATACGAAGGCTTGGAAGAAAAATTAAAAGACCCCCAATGGAAACCAGATTACGGCCCTTCTGTATTTGAAAAAAGTGTTCCAAAATCTGGCGCCACTGCCATTGCCGCTCGCGACTTTCTAGTGGCCTACAACATTAATTTAAATACCACTTCAACAAGGCGAGCCAATGCTGTTGCTTTTGATTTGCGTGAGGCAGGGCGTCTAAAACGAAAAGGAAACAAACTAACTGGCGCTGTTGAAAAAGATGCCCAGGGGGAGCCCATTCGCATTGCTGGCCATTTTAAAAACTTAAAGGGTATTGGGTGGTTTATCAAAGATTACGGGATTGCGCAAATTTCTTACAACCTGACAAATATACAAACGACCCCTTTGCATAAAGTATTTGAAAAAACTTGTGAGCGCGCAGAAATAAGGGGCCTTAGAGTAACAGGATCAGAACTGGTGGGATTGGTACCCAAAAAAGTACTTTTAGATGCTGGGGTTTATTTCTTAAAAAAACAACAGCGCTCCACCGCCTTAGCGGATTCAGAAATTATAAGAATGGCGGTCAAAACATTGGGGCTTGACCAACTCAAACCATTTATTGCTGAGGAACAGATTTTGGAATCGTTTCTTGACAAAGAAGCATCAGAGCTTGTTGATATGAGTTTGAGTGATTTTTCATATGAAACTGCAAGCGAATCTCCCGCTCCAGGGGGTGGCTCAATCGCGGCTTATTGTGGTGCCTTGGGCGCAGCTTTGGTGACCATGTCTGCTAACTTATCCGCTCACAAAAGAGGCTGGGATGATAAATGGGAAATCTTTTCAAATTGGGGTACCAAGTCTATTTCCAATCAAAAAAAACTGCTCTCATTGGTCGATAAAGATGCCCAGTCCTTTAATTTAATCATGGCTGCTTTTAAATTACCAAAAAATACTTTGGAGGAAAAGACCATTCGTTTGAATGCCATACAAGCAGCTACAAAAAAAGCCATTGAGATTCCATTGGAAGTCATGGAGACCGCCTTCAATTGTTTTGAATCCATTAAAAAAATGGCAGAAATTGGAAACCCAAATGCCATTACAGACGTTGGAGTGGCGGCGCTTTGTGCCAGAACAGCAGTGATTGCTGCCTTTTTGAATTTAAAGATCAATTGTAAAAGCCTGGACGATAAAGACTTTGTAAAAAAGGCAATTGTAAAAGGCCAAAATATGGTAGACAAAGCCATCGTCTATGAAGCAGAAGTCCTCAAAGCGGTCCACAAAAAATTATAATACTTTAGTCCTTTGGACGAAAACCATAAAAAAGTTGTCCCCAAAATGAAGCGGGCATTTTGTGGTCGTCTGCATAGCCAAGTTTGATGTTTTCATCGGCTTTAGGTATAAAATTTGTACCAAATAAATAATCCCAAACACTCAAGCTGATAGCAAAATTTACGCCATTTTTAAAATTTTCTGGCAAGGTATAGGCGTGGTGGTATAAATGCATGATGGGATTGTTAAAAATATACTTTAAAGGACCATAATTCAATTTGATATTGGCATGATTTAAATGGCCCAAGCCAATGGCGAAAAAGTGAATGATAAAGGCTTGTTCAGGCTGAAATCCTCCCAGAAGCATCAAGGCAAAAACCTTGAGGGGTTTGTATAAAATATTTTCCATCCAGTGGTATCGCAAATGGGCTGAGAACCCCATTTCCTTGACAGAATGATGTACTTTGTGAAACCGCCATAAAAACTCATAACGATGCATTAGAGTGTGGGTAAACCACTGTACAAAATCCAAGACTATAAAAAAGATAAACAATTGTAAAAAAGGGGTTAAACTCGAGAGATCAATCACAGACAAACTGTTCATTTTTAAACCCAGGATTTCGTATGAAAATTTAGAAATAACTTTATAAAAACCACTGATGACAATACTAAAAATAAAAAAATTAAAGAACATATAGAATCCATCTAACCAGAAATCTTTTCGGATGGCTTTCTGATTTTTTCGCCAAGGAAATAACAGCTCTAAACCAAAGACAAACAAAGAAATTGCGATGAGCCCCCAAAAGTAGTTGCGTTGCCATGGAACCTCAAATACAACAGAGCGCCAAGTCCAATTGATGGTCCCCAAAATAGCATCGATAAAAAGTTTTAAATAATCCATTTAATAGTCCAAAAGCGCTTTTAAAGCCGTTTCAAAATTGCGCTTTGCAAGATACTGCTGTTCTAGGGAATTTGCAAATGGTATAGGGGTGTCCAAACTTCCAACACGCTGAACTGCTGCATCGAGATATTCAAAAGCATTTTCCATGATATGCGCAGAAATATCACTGGCAATCCCTCCAAATAAAGAATCTTCTTGTAAAATAATAACCCGATTGGTCTTTTTAACAGAATCCAAAATACAACCAAAATCTAAGGGTTGCAACGATCGTAAATCAATTAAATCTGCTGAAATCAAAGGGTTTTTTTCTAATGTTTCCAAAGCCCAATGTACAGCAGCCCCGTAAGAAATAATGCTTACATCATGGCCCTGTTTTATAAGTGAAGCTTTGCCAATAGGAAGGCTGTAATAATCATTGGGAATGTCTTGACGAAGGCTTCTGTAGAGGGCCTTATGTTCAAAAAATAGCACGGGATTCGGATCCTCGATGGCCGTGGCCAACAATCCTTTTGCATCATAGGGAAAAGCCGGATAAACGACTTTAAGTCCAGCAGTCTTTGTAAACCAGGCTTCATTGGTTTGAGAGTGAAAGGGTCCTGCACCAACCCCAGCCCCACAGGGCATTCTCAAAACAATATTGGCCTCTTGACCCCAGCGATAGTGGGATTTTGCCAAATAATTGACCACTGGGTTAAATCCAGAGCTGATAAAATCTGAAAACTGTAATTCAACGACGGATCTAATACCCGCAATGGAAAGCCCCATGGCGGTTTCTATAATGGCTGACTCACATATTGGGGTGTTGCGCACTCTGTCTGTACCAAATCTTTTAACAAAACCATCGGTAATCTTAAAAACACCACCATATTCAGCAATATCTTGGCCCATCACTACCAAATCTTGGTGTTTTTCCATGGCTTGAAACAAGCCGTCAGACACTGCATCAATAAATCTTTTTTCGGATTTTTCATTGTTCGCCATTGTTATTTGAAAATCGAAAGGCTTATAAACATCATTGAGCTCAGTATCTAAATCAGCTTGAATTGGCGGCTCCTCAAATGCCTTTTGTAATCCGCTTTGAATTTCATCAGAAATTTCAGAGCGCATCATATCTATAGTTTCTGAGTTGAGTGTTTTTTCTGCAATCAAATAGTTTTCGAAATTCACAATCGGATCTTTGGCTTCCCATGATTCCATCAGTGCTTTGGGAACATATTTGGTGCCACTGGCCTCTTCATGACCACGGCGTCTAAACGTTTTAAATTCCAAGAGAACGGGACGGGGTTGTTCACGAACACTTTCTGCAATGCTTTTGACCTTTGAATATACTTCTAAAATATTATTACCCTCAATAATATGGGATTCCATACCATAGCCTTTGCCACGATCGGCAATGTGCTCACAATTGTATTGTTCTGAAGTGGGTGTTGAGAGTCCATAGCCATTATTCTCTATACAAAATAGTACAGGTAGATTCCAAACAGAAGCCACATTGAGGGCTTCGTGAAAATCACCCTCACTGGTCCCACCCTCTCCTGAGAATACCGCTGTTAATTTGGCTTGCTTTCTCAGAACATGCGACAGCGCAATGCCATCGGCAACTCCCAACTGAGGCCCCAAATGAGAAATCATACCAATAATTTTATAAGCCTGAGTCCCAAAGTGAAAAGAGCGATCTCGACCCTTGGTAAAGCCAGAAGCCTTGCCTTGCCATTGCGCAAAAAGTCTTTGTAGGGGAATACCACGACTGCTAAAAACACCCAAGTTGCGATGCATGGGTAAGATATATTCGTCAGGATCCATAGCCAAAGTAAGGCCCACAGAAATCGCTTCTTGGCCAATACCAGAAAACCACTTGGATATTTTCCCTTGTCGCAAGAGAATGAGCATCTTTTCTTCTATCATTCGCGACTTTAGCATATTAAAAAATAGCAATTCTTGCTGCTTCTTCGATACTTTAAATGCGGAATATGAAAATGAAGACTTCAATTAATTGGATGTGATCTATATATCAAATTTAACAAATAAAATGGAACTTTAGTACTTGTGTTTATGGGGTTATTAAATAAGAGATTGATTTTATATATTTGTAGGGAACTCTTTTAATTATGAACAAAATACCAAGTGTAAACCTCAACGATTTTTTATCGGACAACCAAGTCCTAAAACAAAAATTTGTGGCCGAGATTGGCCACGCCTATGAGTCCATAGGATTTGTAGCGCTCAAGGGCCATTTTTTAAAAGAGGCCCTTGTGGCCTCCCTTTACAAAGAAGTCAAGGCATTTTTTGATCTGCCCTTATCCACCAAAAAACAATATGAAATTCCCGGTATTGGAGGCCAGCGGGGCTATGTGTCTTTCGGAAAGGAAAGTGCCAAAGGGCGCAAGGAAGGAGACTTAAAAGAATTTTGGCATTTTGGACAGTTTGTTGAAAACAATCCAATGCTGGAAAAAGAATACCACCCCAATGTAGAGGTCAAAGAACTAGAAAATTTTAATGCTGTTGGCAAACAAACCTATAGAATGCTAGAAAAAACAGCCAAATATGTATTGCGGGCGTTGGCACTTTATTTGGATTTGGAAGAAACCTATTTTGATGCCTTTATACACAATGGCAACAGTATTTTAAGACCCATTCATTACCCACCCATAACCAAGGCTCCTGAAAAAGCAGAACGCGCGGCAGCCCATGGAGACATCAATTTAATAACGCTTCTAATGGGGGCTCAAGGCCGTGGCCTTCAAGTGCAAAACCACCAAGGTCAATGGATTGATGCCATTGCAGAGGCGGATGAACTCATGATCAATGTTGGAGATATGCTCTCGCGTCACACCAACAATAAATTAAAATCAACCATTCACCGGGTCAAAAATCCCCCAAAAGAATCCTGGGGTCAATCGCGCTATTCTATCCCCTTTTTTATGCATCCAATCAGTGCTATGAAATTGGATGTTTTAAAAAGCTGTACCGATGCTGACAACCCCAAGAAGTTTGAGGACACAACAGCGGGGGAGTTTCTCAATCAGCGTTTAAGGGAACTGGGGCTAACCAAAAAATAATGGATTTAAAAGACCAACTCAAAGGCCTGTTTCCGGAGCACCGCGAAAGCGAACAAACAAATTTACCATCAAAACCTNAATTCTGGCTNCAACAANGCCCGCTTATATGNAAATACGAAAAACGCAAGGGAAAACCCATCACCATCATTGATGGCTATNCAGGGGCTGATTCTGATTTTAAGGCGCTCACTTCCAAATTAAAAAAGAAATTTAGTGTGGGGGGTAGTTATAAAAAAGACAGCATTATCATTCAAGGAGATTACCGAGACCAAATCATGGTTTTATTAAAAGAAATGGGATTTAACGTCAAACGCGTTGGCGGTTAAGCAAACAGCTATGGGGATCAAAGACTCAGAACTTATTTTAAATCCTGATGGCAGTGTTTACCACCTGCATCTAAAACCAGAAAACATTGGGCCTACAATTATCACAGTAGGGGATCCCGACAGAGTCTCTGCGGTATCAAAATATTTTGACACCATTGATTTTAAACAACACAAACGAGAGTTTAAAACACACACTGGGGTTTTAAAAAACCAGCGCATCAGCGTTGTTTCCACAGGCATTGGATCTGACAATATTGACATTGTATTAAATGAGTTAGATGCCCTTGTTAATATTGATTTTAAGTCCCGAAAAATCAAAGCCAATTTAACCAGCTTAAACATCATTCGCATTGGAACTTCAGGTGCTCTACAAGCAGATATTCCTGTTGATGCATTTTTATTAAGTTCTCACGGGCTAGATCTCAATGGAATGTTACAGTACTATCCAATTGATAACATTAGAAATAAGGAATTTGAAGCCGAATTTTGTAAACACAGCCGTTGGGGAAATAAGCGTGCCCAACCCATTTTGGTTCAAAACTCCAAAGCCATTGAAAACAAATTGATGAGCGATAGAGTTTTAAAGGGCATTACCGCCACATGCGCTGGTTTTTACGCACCACAAGGAAGGGCTCTGCGCTTGGCGCCCCAAGACACTGATTTTCTAGATAAACTTCAATCATTTGTTTGTAATGGAATTAAAATAACCAATTTTGAAATGGAAACCTCAGCCCTTTATGGATTGTCTAAATTGCTTGGGCACCAAGCTTGTTCAATAAGTGCCATTCTGGCCAACAGAGCCAATGGAAGCTTTAGTAAAACTGCTGAGACAACCATGGATACACTCATACAATACACCCTTGAAAAATTAACAAACCAATGAAGACAGTTCGCATAGGCGGAGTGCCTGAACACTTTAACTACCCATGGTATATTGGTTTAAAAACAAAGGCATTTAAAAATAAAGGCGTGGATTTACGTTGGATCGATTGTCCTGGTGGAACTGGAGAAATGACCCAGGCTTTAAAAGAGAACAAAATTGACATGGCCGTGGTCTTAACCGAGGGCATTGTCAAAGCAATTGCAGAAAGAAACCCCAGTAAAATCATTCAAACCTATGTGCAGACCCCTTTGGTTTGGGGGGTTCACGTGGCTGCTAATTCGCCTTTTGTTAGGCGGTCAGATTTGAAAGGCAAAACGGCTGCCATAAGCCGGATGGGCTCTGGTTCTCATTTGATGGCCTATATACAGGCCCAAGAATTGAACTGGGATGAAAAACAAGATTTAAATTTTAAAATTGTAAAAAATTTAGAGGGGGGTATAAAGTCCCTTTCAAAAGGAGAAGCGGATTACTTTTTGTGGGAAAAATATACAACCAAACCCTTGGTAGATTGTGGTATCTTTAGGCGGATTGGGCAATGCCCTACCCCCTGGCCTTGTTTTGTTATTGCGGCGCAAGACCGTTTTATTGACAAGCAAAGTACAACCCTTAAATCGGTTCTTGAAATCATCAATTCCATCACCAAAGAATTTAAAACAATCCCTGATATTGACAAGACCATCGCGAAGCGATACGAACAAAAATTAGAAGATGTTCAAGCTTGGTTAAAGCAAACCCAATGGACACAAAATAGGATGTCCAAAGACAGCTTAGATCGCGTACAAAATACACTTCTTGATCAGAAGCTCATTGCTGTTGAGTTAAAGCATTCAAAATTATTTTTCGATTTAAATTATATTGCGCAATAATTAGCAGTTTTTAATTTTAATGGGTAATTTTACAATTGAACAAACAAAACTACTTTAAAATGAAAGCACACAGCGCCAGTTTGATAAATGCGGCCTTTTTAATCACTCTGTCTCTATGGGGCTATTGGTCCTCAGACAGTCCATCAACGACAGCTTTAATACCAACCTTTATAGGCGTTGTTTTGGTACTGCTAAACAAAGGGGTCAAAAATGAAAATAAAATGATTGCACACATCGCTGTACTACTGACGCTATTGATGTCAATCGGTTTAATAAAACCCTTAACAGCCGCTTTGGGGAGAGAAGACAATGCAGCCATTCTACGGGTTTTGTTTATGCTGATCAGTACAATATTTGCTTTTATATTTTTTATAAAAAGCTTTATTGCCGCCCGAAAAAAAAGAGCGGAGTCCAACGAAATTTCCTGATGTTTTAAAAAATTCAAATCCATTTTTAATATTTTAAAACCATTGGATATCAGCGCTCTCATCAAAAGATTAGAACTTAAATTAATGGCCTTGGCTGTGGCTGTGATATTTATTTGTTGCTCAGAAAATATTGAGAGGATTCCAAAGCCTCAGAGCAATTCCATAAATAAAATACTTCCCCTTGGAGCCTCTAGAGTTGAAGGCGCCAGTCCTTATTATGAAAGTTTTAGATACGAACTTTGGAAAAAACTCAGCGAGAATGACTGGATCTTTGATTTTATTGGAACTCAGTCGGATCCGGCCTCCTATCCTAACCTTGGATCTCTTAGTTTTGATGTAGACCATGAGGGCAGAGGTGGCTGGACTTCAGCTGATATTTTAAATGGGCTGAGTGAATGGCTCAATATGACTGGTGCACCAGATATTGTTCTTTTCAGTTCACCAGGGGGCAATGACATTCTCAATGGATCAAACTACGAGCAAACACTTTTAAATATCAATGCTATCATTGACTTGCTGCAACTTACAAACCCAAATGTGACCATCCTTATTGAACAACTTGCTGCAGGACACTCCGATTTCATGACGGCAGAATACACGGCAACTTTTAACCAAAACAAAGAAGACATTCTAAACATTGCTAGTGCTCAAACCACAGAAAACTCTCAGGTTATTGCTGTTGATATGTTTACGGGCTTCACAGATGATTTTTTGGCGGATGATGTCCATTACAATCAAGCGGGAGCAGAATTTATTGCCAACCGTTATTACGATAAGCTGATTCAACTTATGGAACAATAAGTCCTCTTTTTTTAATTTGTAGAATTGAAATTCATCGCATTGTCAATAAGTGCGAGGTGAGAATAGGCCTGAGGGAAATTCCCCAAAAGCCTTTTGGTTTTAAAGTCAATATCTTCGCTAAATAAACCCAAGTGATTGCTGTAGCTCAGAAGTTTATCGAATAAGATTTTGGATTTTTCACGCTCTCCTATTTTATAAAGGCTATTGATAAACCAGAAAGTACAGACGGTAAAAGAGGAGCTGGGAGTCCCAAAATCATCCTTATTCTTATAGCGAAATAACAGCCCCTCATGCATTAATTCTTTTTCAATGGCCTTGACTGTCTTGACATATTTAGGATCTTTGGCTTTGATAAAACCATAGTACTCCATCAATAGAACAGAAGCATCTAAATGGGTTGAATTATAAGATTGCATAAAACTCTGTCTTTGCTCATTCCATGCATTTTGCATGATGTCCGAATGAATCTCTTCTCTTAAATTTTCCCATTTTTTTGCGGACTTGCCCTCTTGAATCAAATAAGATATTTTGATAGCTCTGTCCACTGCGACCCAACACAATAGTTTTGAAAATGTAAAATGCTGGTCTTTATTGCGAAATTCCCAAATGCCTTTATCAGCCAATTTCCAGTTGTTTTGAACCACCCAAACAATGGCTTTTACTATAGACCATAACTCTTCATGTCTTTCTTTATTCTTAGAAAATTTTTCAATCTGATAATGAATCACATCCATTAAAATACCATAAATGTCATTTTGTTTTTGAAAAAAAGCAGCATTGCCAATGCGGACAGGCTTAGAGCCCTTATATCCCTCAAGGTGGCTCAAGGTTTTTTCAGTGAGCATTTTTTCGCCATTTATTCCATACATGATTTGAAGTTTTTCATTTTTATCAGGGATCAAATCAATAATATAGCGTATAAAATTTTCAACTATTTTTACATGCCCTAGTTTGGCGATAACTTTAATTACCATGGAAGCGTCTCTGATCCAACAAAAGCGGTAATCCCAATTTCGAGTTTCGCCTATGGTCTCTGGCAATGAGGTTGTCGCGGCTGCCAATACCGCACCAGATTTTTCAAACGTGAGCAATTTTAGGGTCATGGCGCTTCTCAATACTTCCGCATTGTAATTTTTAAAAGTAGGTGTTTTATAACACCAATGTAACCAGTAAGTTTTTGTCACTTCCAGCTCATAATATATAGTATCAATTGTTGGAATTTCGATTTTCTCATTGTATGATGCGGTCATAAATTGATCTTTTTCTAGAATCATCTCTGAACCTGACAGTAGATTATTTTTATCCAAATCCGTGTAGAGATACAATGTGTCATAATCCTCATCATCTACAATGCTAACGATAAAGTCATCCTTGACGTAGTTACGGGTAATGCCTAAAGCATATTCAAGTTTGGGGTCGTAAATGACTTTAAAACTTGGACGACCTTTCACATGTCTTAAAAATCGAGTGATTTCTGGGGGCGCATAGTAATTGGCACTCTCTTTTTGATAACGCGGCATAAAATCTAATAAATGAAACGCATGCGCCTGGCTTTGAAATTTTGTAATCAGAATACAAGTGTTTTTACAATACTCTTGAGATATTGAATAAGAAGCATCAGTAACGATTTTAAATTGGCCTCCAATTTTATCGTCGAGAATCTTACCAAAAACAGAAGGGGAATCAAATTGTGGCAAACAGCACCAATCTATTGAAGAATCTTCATTTATGAGGGCTGACGATTTACAATTTCCAATAATTCCATAATTTAACGTATCTTTTTTATGTTGCATTGAAAAAAAAATTAATTTGAGAAAATGGGAAAAAATATTATAGTTTCGAACAGGCTTCCTATTCGAGTCTCTAAGTTAAATAATTCTTTTGAATTTACCACTACAACTGGGGGCTTAGCAACGGGGATGAAGTCGTTTCACAGCGAAAATAATTCGCTTTGGATCGGTTGGCCTGGCATTGGAATTGATGAAATTGACAACAATGTGTGGGATACACTGAACACATCATTAAAAGAAGGAGGTTTTTACCCAGTTAATTTAAATAATTCTGAAATCAATGATTTTTATTTTGGTCTCCCAAATAAATGCCTGTGGCCACTGTTTCATTACTTTATAGAATATTCTGTTTTTAGCAAGGCGCATTGGGAAACTTATGTTGCAATTAATCAGAAATTTGCTGCGGCAGTTTTGGAGAATATTTCAGCGGGAGATACCGTATGGATTCATGACTATCAGCTTTTGTTGTGTCCAAAAATAATTAAAGACCTGCGCCCCGACGTGACTGTTGGGTTTTTCTTACACATCCCTTTTCCTTCATTTGAGATTTTTAGAACCTTTCCTGAGCGTGAGGCTCTCCTAGAGGGAGTGCTGGGCGCGGATCTCATCGGTTTTCACACTTATGATTACCAGCGTCACTTTTTAAGTTCAGTCAAAAGAATACTCAGACTGGAAGTAAATTTTAACAAGATTACTTTAGGAATAAGAGAAATCGTGGTCAATACATTTCCTATGGGAATTGATTACGAAAAATTTAATGTTGCAGCCAAAGTACAGCTGACCAAAAAAAACAGTCGAAAATCGGAACTCAAAAAACAGATTGAACGCCATAAAAAGGCGTCTAAAAATAGCAAGCTTATTTTGTCCATTGATCGTTTGGATTATACCAAAGGAGTCATCAATAGAATTAAAGCCTTTGAAATGTTTCTTAAAAGCCATCCCCAATACTTAGAAAAAGTACGGCTGATCATGCTCACGGTTCCGTCCAGATCGAATGTTCCAGAATACAAGCAATTGAAACGAGACACCGACGAAATTGTGGGCAGAGTCAATGGAGAATTTGCCACAGTGAATTGGACGCCCATTTGGTATTATTACAGGTCTATGAGTTTTGAAGATTTAATAGATCTTTATTCCAATGCAGATATTGCCATGATCACCCCTATTAGAGATGGGATGAATTTGGTGGCCAAGGAGTATGTTGCGACGCGTATCAATAATGACGGTGTTCTTATATTGAGTGAGATGGCAGGAGCCTCTAAAGAACTTTTTCAGGCACTGGTCGTAAACCCATTTGATATTAATTCTATGTCTGAGGCCATCTACAAAGCCCTAAATATGCCGCTCGAAGAGCAACAGCAAAGAAATATAAGCATGCGAAAAAGATTGAGCCGTTATACGGTTCAACGCTGGGCTGATGATTTTATGTCAGCCTTAAATACTGAACCTCAAAACATGGATAACAATCCAATCCTCCACATTGATCCTAGCGTTAGCAATGAAATTTTAAAAGCCTATAAGACTGCAAAAAATAGATTGCTGCTGTTAGATTACGACGGTACTTTGGTGGAATTCAATGAAAAGCCAAATTTGGCAATCCCAAGTCCACAATTGCTTAAAACCATTGAAAAATTAATTCAGCAGCCAAACACAGATGTGGTTATAATCAGTGGCAGAGATCAACTTTTTTTAGACAAATGGTTTGGTAAAATGAAACTTACCTTGGTCGCAGAACACGGCTATTTTATAAAAAATGAAAAATGGACGGAAAAATTAAACAACAACAAAGAATGGATTCAAAACTTATTGCCAATCTTTAATTCCTTCACCGACAGAACACCTGGTACTTTCGTCGAAGAAAAACAAAACAGTTTGGTATGGCACTATCGCAAAACGGACCCAGAGTTGGCCAACAATAGAGCTGTTGAATTGAAGACCGTAATCAAAAGTTTAGCACCTGAAAGCATCAGCTTAATGGATATGGACAAGGCCATCGAAATTACCAACAGTCAATTCAACAAGGGAACTGCTGTCTCAGATATTATCTCAAAAAAAAATTACGACTTTACGCTCTGCATCGGAGATGATGTGACCGATGAAAATATGTTTATCAATTTAAACGAGGAAGCCTACACTCTTAAAGTTGGTAAAAAAACAACTGCCGCCAAGTATTATATCAAAAACCCTGTTGAAGTAAAAAAATTACTAAAACTACTTGCAGACTAAAAAAATCAATAAAGTATTTTTAGAGGCCCTAAAAGAGGCCTACCGGGGAGTTATCTCATCTGACCAAAACTCAACCCCAAAATCCACTCGTATTTTAGTTGCCGAGAAAATAAAAGCTACTTTTGAATTGATCAATTATCAAATTAAAGGATCAGAAAATTTACCCTATGAAAGCGGGTCTATTTTTATTTACAATCATTTATTAAACCATCAATATTTGACGGTTGATACCAACTTTCAATTGACCTTAGACAGCCATTTTATAAGCAGTAAAATTTTATATACTTACTACGGAATTACAGGTGAGAGGGTGGTGCGATACCCGCTGCCTGAAGAAACCAACCACAAAGCCTACTACGACGCATTAGATTATACAAAAGTCTATTCAAAAGCTTTTACAGCGCCCCAAACATCCAAAGAAAAGATCAAGGCTGCACACGAAAATTTTAGAATCAAAACCACTGAAAATTTAAACAAACAAAAAGGATTGGTCTTTAGCCCGGAAGGCAATTCATACACTACTGAGAATTCTCCTGGTCCCTTTAAAAAAGGGATTTTTAGGTTGGCTGCCAGCCTAAAAAAGCAACCTTATATCGTACCCTTGATAATGAGTGGATTTGATAAATTACCATCCGAAGCCATTTATAAATGTGAAATCATGCCAGCGTTTAAGATGTCTGATTATGGGATCAATTCCCCTGATCATCCAGAAATGGAAAATGTCATTCAAACAATTAACAATCAATATAAAGTATGGGTCAAAGCGCTTGCAAAAAAAGACGTGTATTTCAAAGATGAGATTGAAATTTTAAAAAAAAGAGTTAATGCCAAAAAGAACAGCGAAAACTTGGTGGTTTTTTATGGCAGTTCCTCCATTCGTTTATGGAAAAGTTTGGAGACAGACTTTCCAACTTTAAATGTTCTGAATTTGGGTTTTGGTGGGGCTTATATTGACTCTTTAATCCATTATTTTGAAACTTTATTCACCTTTAAAGCACCCAAAGCCATTGTCTTGTACCTGGGAGGTAATGATTTAAATTTGGGCTATTCCGCTGAAAAGATTGTTGAAATGATAAAGGGATTTATAACAACCATCCGCTGTAAATTTCCCAACACCCTTGTTTTTAATATTTCCATAAAACCGTCAATTGAAAGAATTGAAAAAATGGAAACTATCAGAAAAATCAATGGGCTGATGCAGGATTTTAGCGATCAACAAAAGGACTTATTTCAGGTTGATTTTTATAAAAAAATGATGAAGGATGGCCAGGTTAAAAATGAATTTTTACTCAGAGATGGGCTTCATCTAAACAATGAAGGGTATAAGGTTTTAAAAGATATTTTACAAGCTTCTTTTTCTCAGGCCTCAATATAAACCAACTTTATTTAAAATGACACCTTATACTTTTTTGGAATTATTTTTGTTAAAAGTTTATTGACAATGGCAACAAAGATTAAATCTCAGACAAGTCTTGAAGAAGGGTTCAATTCTCTATCGCATGGCATCACAGCTGTAATGGCCATTGCTGGTTTGGTGATATTGATTGTTTTTGGAGTCCAAAGTGACAAAGACTGGAGTTTATTTAGTGGATTGGTATATGGCTGTAGTTTGTTGTTGTTGTATACTTTTTCAGCCCTTTACCACGGGCTTCGAAATAAAAAAATAAAACATCTTTTTAACATCCTTGACCACTGTGGAATTTATCTGCTTATCGCAGGAACCTATACCCCGGTGGTTCTTATCAGTATTGGGGGTTTGACTGGTTGGATTTATTTTGGAATACAGTGGGGGATGGCTTTGTTTGGCATTATTCTTAAAATATTTTACACTGGAAAATACAATCTGATCTCAACTTTAATATATGCTCTGATGGGGTGGGTTATTATTTTTAAAATTGAATTGGTAAAAACAATATTAGCCCCGACTCCCTATTGTTTATTGCTATGCGGAGGACTGGCTTACACTGTAGGTATTGCTTTTTACTTGTTAGACTACCGAATGAAATTTTCACACTTTATATGGCACCTTTTTGTAATGCTGGGCAGCATTCTACATTATATGATGATCGTGGGCTATGTAATCGTTTAGGGCTTTTTGATAAATATTTAAAAATCTTTTAAGAAGTCCCAAATGTCCGAAAATAATTGAGGGTTGCCCCAATGTAAGTTGTGTTCTCCGTTTTCAATTCGCAAGTAACGAACTGCCTTGGCGTCTAAACAATTGGAAAATATATAAAGCTGGTCTGCGCCTTGATTTTGCAATTGATAATCATCACATTCAAAAGCATTTGCCCATTGTTGTGCACTTTCAAGAGCATCCAAAAACACATAGCCAAGTTTTGGACCGCCATCAATTGGAATGGTCGTATCTGCAGCGCCATTGACTTGAAACACCGCTGTGGGATTGGTGTTTGAATTTGGCAAATTAGAGGTGGTAAGTTGAGCTACAATGGTAGAGACAGCATTAAAATGAGACGTTTCCAAAGCTAGTTTATTGGTCATCCCCGAGCCGTTTGAAGTTCCAATGGCATAAACACGCTCAAAATCAAGATTTTGGTAATCTTCTAAAGCAATTAAAATCGCATTCACAAATGCGACATCGTCTGCGGTAGTATTTTCATTGCCCCCAGAGTTCCACATCAGCTGATGACCTTGAGGGTAAACACCTACAAACGCACCCGATGCCGTTAAATGGTTTAATTTATTGATCCATGTGTCATTTTGGACATTTCTGCCGTGAAAAGCAAATACGATTGGATAGTCAATTGAAGGATCTACTGTGTCTGGAACTTCCAATAGCACTTCCCTGGAAACATTAAGTCCATCAATAATTTGATCAATATAAATGCTAGAATCGACCAATTCCAAAAGTGGAATCGGAATCTCAAGCGTTGTAAAGCTTTCTGTTTGACCATAGGCCGTTCCGGCCTGATTGGTGGCATAGGCGCGAACGTAATACAGTGTCGAGGCGCTCATCGCAGTAAGGCTGCTTGTAAAACTGCCTGAACCAGAGCCATCGATGCTAATACCATCATTATTACTTAGCGTTGGGGTTCCGCTTTGACTCCAAACCAAACCGCGGCTGTTAACCGTTCCTGCTCCAGAAACGCTTATTGACCCGCCCCCTTGGGCAGTGTGACTGCCAATATTGCCAACAGCCAAGGTTATAACGACTGCTAAATTGTTCTCATCACCATTACCGCCAGGGTTGGAAACGTTTGAATCAGCCTCTGAATCAGAACTGCAAGCCAATATCAAACAAACAGAGATTAGAATTGCCTTTGTTGCATTATATTTCATGTTTGTAAATATAGCCATAATTCAACTTAATAGTTCTGTTTGCCAATTTTTAGACCCCGCAATAAAAAAATATTTTCTTCTTACAAGACTAATATTCAAAAGAATACAACTTCACTCTGGGAATATTTTTATAATTTTATTTTATGAAAAAATGGAATAGAGAAAAGATTTTGTTCTTGTATTTTTCGTTGTTATTGTCTTTTTTTTCATTCTCACAAAGCAACAAAAAAGACTGGGTGAAATCCTTAACCAATATCTCAAAAGACAGACCACAAGACCGCATCTATCTTACAGCAGCAGACTCCACAGGCTATAGAACCCCTTTAAAAGTTCCAAAGAAAATAGAAGATTTTTCTCGCAAGCCAAGCACCTCAAGTCTCATTTATCCCATTCTATTTATTCATGGCTTGGATTCCAATTCTGATACATGGAATAACACTACGGACTGGATGGACAACCAATACGGATTCATTTATGGCGGCAGAATTGATTATTGCTTAAATTTTGATGGAAATAACTCAGTGGCAAATACAAATTTCTACCCCAATCAGTCTGCTGATATCGCGCAGTTCTTACCCATGCTAGACAATGGTGACATTTTACTAAATCCCGCAGCAGATTATTATTACCTCAATTTTGATGTGGGTTTGGACGGCTCCGTGTTACCACAGGCATCTGATTCCAATTATGCAAAAAGCAATCAAGCGGCGATTGCCAAGCAGGGTATGGCAGTCAAAGACGCCATAGAAGTCATATTAACATTAACAGGGAAATCTAAGGTCGTTTTATTTGGTCACAGTATGGGTGGTTTGGCCTCTAGAGAGTATTTACAGAATCCATCCAAATGGCAAGCAGATGGTCAACACCACGTGGCAAAGTTGATAACGACGGGCAGCCCACACGGGGGCAGTAACTTTGGCTTTGGAGCCCTCTCCTCAGTGGTAGGTATAGACGAGGGTTCAGAGGCTGTAAGAGACCTTAGAACTTCCTATTTTTGGAGTGGTGACAATGGCCGTTATTTATTTGGTGGGACTGAAATTCAAAATTTTTTTAATATGAATGACAGTTTATTTTACAATTTTGACAATGTAGATATCAATTGCAATGGCAGCGAAGGCGATAATGTTACAGGGTTGAATCAAAGACAAAATCCAAGCAATCTTGACTACGCCTGCATCATTGGACAGGTTACAGGTACTCAATCTGACGGGGTTGTGACAACAAACAGCGCTGACTTATCAAATTTTATTGATTTTGACACCAACATTGTCTTTAATAAATTTTACCACTATACAAATGCACCCCTTGGCTTGGGACATTTGGAATTGACCGATCAAAATTTTCAAAACATGCAGGGTTTGGATGTTCCAAATGAATACGAATTGAGTTATGACATCGCTCTAAACCAAACCTATATGGAGTTTATCACAGAGCAACCGGCTGGCGGGGATGGCTATGACTATGATGATTATAAATTTTTGGTCACAGAAAATGAAAATTACACCCTCAAAATAAACAATGTGTCATCTCAAACTCTCAACTGCTATATTTTGGATAGCAATTTAAATATTTTGTTAAACACTTCGGTTGCAGCCAATGACTCAGAATTTAGTACACAGATTTTTTTAAACAGCGGACAGTATTTTTTAGAATTTGAAGGAATCACCAACGCCAACAGTTACCTTGATCCCTATTCTTTTAGTATTGAAGAAACACTTTCAAACCAAGACAACAATTTTAATGTTCTAGCATCCTTGTATCCCAACCCTGCGAACTCTATGGTTTATATCAAATCCGAAATGGATTTTGAAACCGCCGAGCTCTACAATGGAATCGGACAACAAATTATGATGCTGTCGCTGGACACAAGCCAAAAATTAAATCTAAATCGCATAAGTGCTGGTGTTTATACTCTGATTTTAAAAACAAAAACGGCTTCTAAGGCGCTGAGGCTAATCAAAAAATAAAAATTAACAGATTTATATTTAAAAAAGTTCAAAAATATAATTTTTAACAGAAGTGTTTTTAAAATATTTTACCCACAAATGATGCCAATAAAACACTACTATACTACAATAAAAGTGCTTTTTACTCCTGAAAATTCCCCCTCGTTTGCATAAAATTTAAAATTTTAATTCCACAATTTTAGCCTTAAAATAATCCTAATTAGTAAATATTTTTAAAAAAATGTGCTGTTTTCTCAACGAAATCGATTAAGATTTTATAATTTTGTAAATCTGATTTAACCAATAACTAAACAATACAATAACCATACATCTAACTTAAACTAATAATTATGATAAAAAATTACGTTTTATTTCTAGTTCTTATTTTATTTAATTTAAATATTAATGCTCAATCTGAAGCATCAAATGCAAATTTAACCGAATCATTTACACATGAATTTGCCGATAACAATACAAAGCCTGCAACCCTTAATGGAACAACCGATTTCGATTGGACTTTCAGAGATGGAGAAACCTATTGGATTAATACTCAAGTAGTACAAAATGGTCAAAATTCAACTACTGGTGCATCTACATTCTCTCGACTACAGGTTAAAAGAAGCCTATTAAGACATCAATGGAACACTCCAATAGTAGCTGAAGTTGGAGATATTGTAACTTTGAAAATGACTTTTAAACTTCAAGGAGGTGCGAACGGTGTTACTGGAGACTTTGCGGAAACATCTACAGATGTCAATGGTACTGTTGTAGACAATGGTAATGTATTTAGATTGGGATTTAAAACTACCTTAGATACTAACTATGGTCAACTTAATACTCAACTCCAAGAGAGTTTCGTTATTAATTTAGATTCTGATAGCAAACTTAATATTAACTACAAAACCAACCTTAATACAGCCGTGTATCAAACTGATAATTGGGACACTTTCACTATTAAATTTTTCGTTGGTAGTACTGCTGCAAAATCCAAAATGTATGCCCAGCTAAATAACCAAGGTGTAAAATCCGGATGGATAAATGAAGTGATTAACGTTCAAGAACTTTACGACGCAATCACGGGCGTTGGAGCCTATATGTTTTTCGAATCAGGAAACGCATTAAAAAATGATGGTGCTACTGAATGGTTGATGATTGATAAATATGAATTCTGGACTGACGGATTAGATACAGGACTGGTCTTGACAGCTGCAAATTCTACTTTTAATGGAAGCTCTTCAACAAATGCAAAGCCAGTAAATGATGGTACTTCAAGAGTTTTTATTTTTGGAGAAATTGATGCATTTTTTAGCGGAAATTATAATAGAAATTGGGCATATTTGTTTGTGGATACGGGTGCAAGTTTTGATTTTAAACCCCAATTAAATGGAGTTGATGTTCCCAAAATCTTCACTCTTCAAGAAGGAGCCGATATACTTGGAACCCTGCAAACAACTAGGCCAGCATCGAATATTAACTTTTCAGGAATGAATATAGGCGAAAACGGTTCTGCTGATTTAACAATTACTGAAGATTTAATCCTTACGGGATCTTCGAATATTGAAGGGAGTGTTTCATTGTCAAATGCAACTGACTCTAAAATTGTATTAAAAGGTCTGTCGTTTGGTGAAAGTGGAAACTTCACACTCAACAATTTTACAGAAGGTAATGTTAAGGTCTCGAGTTCACAAAGCTTCACTACTACAAATGCTTTTGACGATTATTTCACTTATTCAACAGAAAATCTCTCTGTATCACAAGGAGGTTTCTTACTTAGAAAATCATCTTACTATTGTGGTTATAACACTGCTCCATTTTGGTCTGGATATGACTCTACTAGTGATTCTTGGGTAATTGTGAGTGGTGACTTTCCAGATAGCAGTACCACTGATTACTCATCATCAAACTTAATATATAACTCTCAAGCTTACGGTTCTGGTTCAATAAAAAATACTTACCGTAATGCTGTCCAGTTCAATAACATTCACATACTAGATGGTAAAAAAATGGTAATAAATGATGTTGCAGTTAGTGCTAATCAAATTACATTGGAAGATGATACAGATCCAGAACCAATTATTATGTTTAATGGAACACTAAAAACTTCTGAGACTCTAACAGCTAATGTGAAATATTTGAGATATATTAATGAAGACAGATGGTATATGATTTCAAGCCCTGTCACAGGTCAAGACATAGACGAATTTATAGCAGACGAAGATCTGTACGAATCTAGTAACCCAGAGTATGCTGGTTATGTTGGTTTTGCTGAATATAATAACGATGCAAGTTTATATGATAACCCTAGTGCACAGGCTGATACCGAGACTGGATGGTGGGATTACGAACAGACTGGTCAAAATGATACTGGTAAATTTACTGGTGGAAAAGGTTATATTGTTAAATTAAAAAGTGATCCAGAAAGCAATCAAATTACATTTGGCGGTGGGGTTAATAATGACGATGCTATAGCAATTTCCTCCTCAGATTTGTTCACATCGGGTTCAACGACTTGGCCTTATATTTATACTGCGACATCAGTTAGCGATCCTGACGGTGGTATTGCGCAAACTTTAAGTATTAATGTGGTAAGTTTACCGACTGCCGGTGCCAACATATCAGTTTTCAGGACTTTGGCGAATGGAAATGATGATTTTAGTTTTGGGACTAGTGCTTTGACTCTTGGTACTAACACAATAAGCGTACCAGCTACACAAACGACGTTCGACCGGGCTGTAAAGTTCAGATTTAGTAACGGTGAAGTTGAGTTTGATTCCATAACTCTTAATGACGTAGCAGTATGGGACGGTGCTCCAGCATCACCATCTACTTCCACTACTGGTACATCTGATGAATTTACAAACGGACCAAATAGTACTTGGACTAAAGTGATAACTTTAACTACAGCTGCAAGTGGTAATTCTAGCCGGGGTGCACAGACATTAACAATAAACATTACCAACTTACCTTCAGGGGGCGCTAATTATCGTGTCTTTAAGACAACCGCCAATGGTTCAAGTTATTTTGGTGGCTCACAAGCTTTGACAATTGGTGAAAAGACTATTACCGTCGCCGCAGCAGCCTTCGATCGAACTGTTAAAATCCAATTTTCGAGCGATAATATTGAATTCGACTCCCTTATTGTTAATGGATCAGCTGTGTTCACAGGTTCAACCACAACAAGTCCTGATGGAACTGTAACAGTGCCCATCACAACTAATACTACAGCCTTTAACTTAGTTGGAAATCCCTATCTATCTGCTATTGCTATAAATACTGTGGCGGATGCTAGCAACAATGTTTTAACTCTCAATTCTGCGGTATTGTCTGAGCAAACTGCCTGGTTTTGGAATGGAAACTCTACTGATGGAGCAATCCCTGGCTATGTGACCATCAACCAAAATCCAAGCCAAGCAGCCAAAATATCCATGCCAGCACAAGCATTTTTTATCAAATCTGCTGCTGGTGGTGGTAGTTTTAGCTTTACGCCTGCGATGCAAACAAGCAGCTATGGTTCTTTCAACAGACAAACAGAATTTTCTAAGATTGATTTATCAATGTCTGCCGATGGTCAAACCTCTGCCACTGAAATTGTTTACTTTGAAGGTGCCACAACAGGCTGGGA
>PBQM01000003.1 GCA_002725015.1 Flavobacteriaceae bacterium
GGTAGCTCAGTTGGTAGAGCATCTCCCTTTTAAGGAGAGGGTCCTGGGTTCGAGCCCCAGCCAAGTCACTAAAAGTTAAGCACTGTCTTAACTTTTTTTAATCTAAGCAACTGCGCACGTGGCGGAATTGGTAGACGCGCTAGCTTGAGGGGCTAGTGGGAATTATTCCCGTGGAAGTTCGAGTCTTCTCGTGCGCACAACCTTTTTTTGTTTTTTTTCAATTTTTTTCTTTAAATTTGTAGTCCCAAATTTATTGAAAAAATGAACACTACTGAAGCAGTCTTTAGCATAAAAGACTTGGAAAATCTTTCTGATATCAAAGCCCACACCATTCGCATATGGGAAAAACGATACAATCTCCTAACCCCTAAACGCTCGGATACTAACATTCGGCATTATGACCTTGAAAATTTAAAAAAACTACTCAACATCAGTTTTTTAAATAACAATGGTTTAAAAATTTCAAAAATTGCAGCGCTAAATCCCTCAGAACTCGCTCCCAAGACCAGAGAATTGGCTTTTATGGGTAAAAGTGAAAGTCAAGCCATTAATGCTTTTAAGCTATCCATGCTTAATTTTGATCAAACCCTTTTTTATAATACCTACAATCGCCTTTTAGAAGAAAAGAGCTTTCGCGAAATATTTTACGAGGTATTTGTTCCCTTGCTCTTTGATTTAGGTATGCTCTGGCAAACCAATGCCATAACCCCCTCACACGAGCATTTTTTGACCATGCATATCAAACAAAAGATATTGGTACACATTGAGAGATTGCAAAGTTTAAATCCAAAACCAAGCGATAAAACCGTTGTTTTATTTCTGCCTAAAAATGAAACCCATGACTTAGGACTGCAATTTATAAACTATGAAATTCTAAGTTACGGATTTCACAGTATTTTTTTAGGAGAAAGTATTCCTATGGAGGATTTAAAATACATCAATGAATTGTATGATGAAATCACATATATTTCCTATTTCACTGTTGAGCCGGAAGAAGACGAAGTAGAGAGATATTTAAAAAGATTTGCCAAAACTTATCTAGAAAATTCAAAGAATAGAGCTAAATTTATAGGAAGGCGTATCTGCAATATTGACAGACAGCAGCTGCCAGAAAAAATACAACTGTATAAAACTATTGAAGATTTAGTTAAAGATTTGTAAAAAATCTCTTTATGAGACTTTTCTGAGGGTGCTTTTCACTAATTTAGTGCGAATATGGAAAAGTCTATCATCATCATTGGATCCGGATTTTCATCACTCGCCGCTTCCTGTTATTTAGCGAAAGCTGGTTGTAAAGTATCCGTTTTTGAAAAAAACAGCAGCGTCGGTGGTCGCGCCAGACAATTAAAAAAAGAGGGGTTTACTTTTGATATTGGTCCCTCTTGGTATTGGATGCCAGATGTTTTTGAACGCTTCTTTAAGGACTTTGGAAAGAAGACTTCAGATTACTATAAAATTGACAAGCTCGACCCAGCTTATCGAATATTCTTTGAAGATGAAATCATGACGATCGGGGATTCCATGGAAAAAATCTGCACTGAATTTGAACGCATTGAAAAAGGAAGTGGAAAGAAACTTAAAATATTTATTGGAAAAGCCCAAGACAACTATGGAATCGCCGTTAACAAAATTCTATACAATGCCCCAGGAATCTCACCTACAGAGCTGGTTAGCAAAGACACCATTTTAAGAATTGATCAGTTTTTTAAAACGATCAGTCAAGAAGTCAGAAAGAACTTTAAGAATCCAAAACTAATATCAGCACTGGAGTTCCCTTCCTTATTTTTAGGGGCCAAACCAAGTAAAACGCCTTCCTTTTTTAGTTTTATGAATTTTGCAGATTTTGGGTTGGGAACCTGGCACCCTAGAGGGGGTATGTATGAAATCATCAAAGGGATGGAATCTTTGGCAACAGAGCTTGGAGTTAAAATACACACCAACCATGCCATTGATAAAATAGTGGTTGAAAACGCTGCTGTAAAAGGGGTGGAAATAAAAGGGGCTTTGATAAAATCAGACATCGTTCTCAGCGGCGCAGATTACCACCATACTGAAACCCTTTTAGATAATAAATATCGCCAATATTCCGAGGCCTATTGGGACAAAAAAGTCTTTGCACCCTCCTCTTTGCTTTTTTATATTGGACTGGATAAAAAAATAGAAAACGCAGAGCACCACAACCTCTTTTTTGATGCAAATTTTGAAACGCATGCCGAAGAAATATATGACAACCCCAAATGGCCAAGTCGTCCACTATTTTATGTAAACATCCCCTCAAAAACAGATCCATCTATGGCGCCTAAAGGCTGTGACGCCTTGTTTATTTTAATACCCATTGCTCCAGGAATAGAAGACACTGCTGAGCTTAGAAATCATTACTTAGAAAATATTCTTAAAAGATTTGAAGAAAAAACAGAACAATCAATTCAAAATAATATTATATTTAAAGAATCATTTTGTGTTGAAGATTTTAAGTCAGAATACAACTCGTACAAAGGAAATGCTTATGGAATGGCGATGACATTATTTCAAACTGCTTTTTTAAGGCCCAAATTAAAAAGTAGAAAAGTAAAAAATTTGTATTTTGCGGGCCAATTAACAGTTCCCGGCCCTGGTGTGCCCCCCTCCCTGATCTCCGGAAAACTTACTGCAGAACTCATACAAAAAGTATTGTAGCTTAATTGCGGTTAATTATAAAAGCATAAGATTATGAAATCCATTTTCGACCTCGTTTCTAAAGACTGCAGTAAAATTGTCACCAAGACTTACAGCACCTCTTTTTCGATGGCTACCAAAATGCTGGCCAGTTCCATTCGGCAAGATATTTACAATATTTACGGATTTGTAAGGTTAGCGGATGAAATCGTAGACTCCTTCCATGATTACCCGAAAGAAGAATTGTTTGTTAAATTTGAGTCTGACTTAGAAACAGCAATCAAAAACAAAATCAGTCTGAATCCAATCCTTAATGCCTTTCAGTACACTTATCACAAATGTAAAATCGATCGTAAACTTGTCGATGCCTTTATGGATTCCATGCGGTTGGACCTGCATAAAAAAAACTATGAAACTGAAGCAGAGTACAAAAATTATATTTATGGCTCAGCCGATGTTGTTGGGCTGATGTGCCTCAAGGTATTTGTCAATGGCAACCAAGAAAAATACGATGGACTCAAAGACTTTGCAATGGCCCTGGGCTCTGCCTTTCAAAAAGTAAACTTCTTAAGAGATCTCAAGGCTGATTACGATGGCCTTAACAGAACCTACTTTCCAAATACGGACTTAGAAAATTTGGATGAAACTGCGAAACAACAAATAATTAATGATATTGAAAGTGATTTTTCAGAAGGCCTCAAAGGAATAAAAATGCTGCCCTTAGAAGCGAAATTTGGCGTTTTTATGGCCTATCGATACTACAGCCAATTGCTCAAAAAACTGAAAAAAACGCCAGCGCTCGAAATTAAAAACACCCGCATCCGAGTTCCCAATTATAAAAAAATTGAACTCTTGACCCGCAGTTATGTAAAATATCATCTTAATTTATTATAATAATATGATTTTCAAAACACTCCTTTGGATTTTTGTTTTTTTATCGACCTTCTTTATAATGGAATTCATGGCTTGGTTTACACATAAATATGTTATGCATGGCTTTTTGTGGAAGTTGCACAAAGACCACCATCACAAAGATCACGACAGTTGGTTTGAACGCAATGATGCATTTTTTATTTTTTATGCAGTGGTCAGTATGGGCTGTTTTTACTTTTGGAGCTACGAAGGACTATGGGCATGTCTTCCCATAGGTTTTGGAATTATGGCTTACGGAGCCACCTATTTTATAGTGCACGATATTTTTATCCACCAGCGCTTTAAAATGTTTCGAAAAGCGAACAATTGGTATGCCAAAGGGGTCCGGAGAGCCCACAAAATGCATCACAAGCATTTAGGGAAAAAAGACAGCGAATGTTTTGGGATGTTGATAGTCCCCTTTAAGTATTTTAAAAGATAGCTTGTGAGTTCTCTCTATATGTGGCTCAATATTGGCTCTGTTGCCATTCCCTTTATATACAGCTTTCACCCCAAGTTACAACTCCACAAAAAATTTCATTGGCTTTTGTTGTCACTGCTGCTCACCATGGGCGTATTTATTCCATGGGATATCCTCTTTACGGTTAATGGGATTTGGGGTTTTAACCCTGATTATTTTTTAGATACTGAAATTCTTGATTTACCCCTAGAAGAGTGGCTTTTTTTTATATGCATCCCCTTTGCTTGTGTATTTACCCATTATGCTTTACTGATTTACTTTCCCAAAATGAAACTCAATATAGCAAACACAAAACGCCTGGCAATTGGACTCATAACAGTATTATCTATTGTAACATTATTTAATTTGGACAAGTGGTATACCTTGGTAAATTTTAGCTTGGCAATTCCTCTGACCCTGATAGTGTTAAAATACAACAGCAAACTTCTACAACACTTCTTCCTGACTTTTTTGGTGATGCTCATTCCCTTTTTTATTGTCAATGGGGTGTTAACGGGAAGCTGGATTGTAGACCAAGTGGTTTGGTACAACGACACAGAGAATTTAGGATTGCGAATAAGTACCATTCCAATTGAGGATGGTATTTATGCATACTCTATGATTTTGATGAACTTATTTTTCTTTGAATATTTTTCCTACAGATCTAAAAATTAAAAACTTTAATCCCTAAAAAAATAATTTTTTTTTAAATTTGATTATAAAACAGCCCCAAATGCTTTTGCAAAATAAATCTCAAATAAACACCTAACAGTGCGTTTAAAATTTTATTTCTGCATAAAAAGNGCTAAAAACTTANATCATNAAAAACCTACAAAAACTGCTTTACTGCGCAATCTGTANATGTTTTATTGCATGCGATACAGCTGAAGAAACCATTGACCCAATAATCCCCAACCCGGGAGCTTCACTGGNAACCTATAAAGTTACTTTTAATTTTAACTGGAATGCTGAGGACTTTCCTCTGAACTATCCGTCTAACGCACATTTTTCTAAACTCATCGGTTGGAGCCACACCCCTTCAAATACTTTTTTTAAGCATGGAACCATCGCCTCTACAGGGATTAAAAACATGGCTGAACTTGGCGCCACACAAGTACTGATAGATGAGTTCAATACAAAAATTGAGAACAATGAAGGGCTTGAAAGTGTGATTGGAACAGGTCTGGGAAGCGGAATTGGTGAAATTTCAGTAGACTTGTTAGTAAATGCAGAAAACAGTGCCATCACACTGGTCACAATGCTGGCGCCCAGCCCCGATTAGTATGTTGCTGCTGTGGCTGTTAATTTGTTGGAAAATGGAGCGTTTGTTGAAGAAAAAACAATTCAAGCCACCATATTTGATGCTGGAACTGACAGCGGAGAAAACTTTAGCGCAGCAAACAATCCAACAATGCCAAAAGCGCCCATAGCCATCACAGACTACCCCGCCCTCGCTAATGGTCTGCCCATCGCCATTGTTAAATTTAAAAAACAGTAAGAGTTTTTATGGCTTAGTAAGCGGTATTGCTCAGCTCGACGATAATTTCATTTTTGCGATTGAACACTTCATAGGGGGCATTGTATCCAAGAAAAAAAAATTGATTGTTGTGAGACAGTCCTTTTTTGTCAAGAACAGCCATTAATTTTGTCTTGTACTTTTCTATTTTTTTGGCATTTGCCCAACCACCAAAACTAATGGCTGCAACGGTTTTTACGGACTGCTCTTGGAATTCAATAGTCTCATTGTTAGGCAATGGAAGCTTGTCAATTTTAATTTTTTTTGGAACCAAAAAAAACATCGACATTGAATCTTCTAATGACATCACAACAGGAGATGTCATTGCTATTTTTTCATTCCTGTCATTATTCCCAAAAATATAGCCCGCCAAAACAGAAAAACCTTCGGACGAGGCATCTTTAAAATTATTAGTGGAAAGCTTTACACTGGAAAACAATGCCTTATCATAGCGGCGTATTTCGAAGTTTTGGAATTGTTTTTGAATTTGATAGGAATGGGTTTCAATACCATACTGACTTTTTAAAGCAAAGAGTTGTACAACAATAAATGCCAAAAGCAGTGTTACAGCTAAAATTGAAAAAAACTTCATTATTTTCAATTTAGTAAAATTAATAGGAGAGTAAGTGCCCTGGTTTTGAAGTCATCTTCTTGATAGGAGGTGCAAACTGAGTAAGTTTAATCCCCTTAATTGCTATTTTATACTCCTCTACTGTTGGGGTTCTTCCTAGAATGGCAGATAAAACAACAACCGGAGTAGAAGCCAGTAGGGATTCGCCTTTTTTACGATCGGAATCTTTGACCACTCTTCCTTGAAAAAGACGGGTGGAGGTGGCCATAACGCTGTCGCCTTTTTCGGCTTTTTCTTGGTTGCCCATACACAGGTTACATCCGGGACGCTCAAGATATAGTATATTGTCATATTCCGTACGAGCCGCTCCCTTAGGGGCTAAATCATCAAATTCAAATCCAGAATATTTCTGAAGAATTTCCCAGTCGCCCTCTTCTTTGAGTTCGTCAATAATATTATAAGTCGGTGCTGTCACAACCAAAGGTGCTTTAAACTCGACTTTACCAGAATGTTCTTCTAAATTTTTAAGCATTCTAGCGACTATTTTGATATCGCCTTTGTGAACCATACAAGAACCTACAAACCCAAGGTCAATGTGTTTTTCCCCTTTGTAAAAAGAAAGCCCGCGGATGGTATCATGGGTATAGCGTTTGGAGACATCTTCATTGTGAACATCTGGATCGGCAATCATGGGCTCGTCAATAATATCTAAATCAACTACAAATTCTGCGTGATACTTGGCATTTTCATCTGGCGTAAGCGGTGGTTTTTCGCCTGAGTTAATTTGCTCGATTCGCTTGTTTGCCATGTCAATAAGCCCTTGCAGAACTCCAGCCTTATTGTCCATGCCCTTATCAATCATGATTTGAATTCTGCCTTTAGCGATGTTAAGGGATTCAATTAATGTATCGTCCTGAGAAATACAAATAGAAGCTTTGGCCTTCATCTCTGCAGTCCAATCGGTAAATGTAAAAGCTTGATCAGCCAGAAGCGTTCCTATATGAACCTCGATTATTCGACCCTGAAATACATTTTCACCATTAAATTTTTTAAGCATTTGCCGCTGCGTCGCATGTACAACATCACGAAAATCCATATGATCTTTCATCTTACCTTTAAAAGTGACCTTAACGGATTCCGGGATTGGCATAGAGGCCTCACCAGTGGCCAAGGCCAGTGCAACGGTTCCAGAATCTGCTCCAAAGGCGACCCCTTTAGACATTCGGGTATGTGAGTCCCCTCCAATGATAATGGCCCAATCGTCTATTGTGATGTCATTCAATACCTTGTGAATAACATCGGTCATCGCATGGTATTTTTTTTCAGGATCACGCGCAGTAATGAGTCCAAAATTATTCATAAACTTCATAAGCCTAGGAATATTTTCCTGGGACTTTAAATCCCATACCGAAGCTGTATGGCAACCGGATTGATAGCCTGCGTCAACAATCGGAGAAATGACCGTTGCGGCCATCATTTCTAGCTCCTGTGAGGTCATCAGACCCGTCGTATCTTGAGAGCCCACTATATTGACCTCCACACGAACATAAGAGCCGGCGTGAAGTATGGCTCCAGAAGTTCCCACTGCATTTTTATTGAATATTTTCTCAACAGCTGTCAATCCTTGATTTTCAATTGAAATTTCTTTAGAGGTTGCAAATACAGGCGTTATTTTTTCTCCAAGGGCCTTTGCTGCAAAAGATTGTAACTTTTTTCCAAATACAATAGCATAGGAACCACCAGCTTTCATAAACTCTATTTTTTGTGGAGTAAAGGCAGAAGAGACATCCATTAATTCCACGTCTCCATTGTGGAGTTTTTTTGTTTTTGTGTTTATGGTCAGTACTGTACCGGTATCGACGGAGTACAACTGTTCTAAAACAGGCTCTTCATTTTCGTCAAGAATAAGATTTCCTGAAGCATCCAACTTTTTCTTCCAATTTTTTAAGTCCAATCCAATACCCCCTGTAACCCCAACCGTTGTTAAAAAAATTGGAGATATCCCATTTGTGCCTGCTACCACTGGAGCAATATTTATAAAGGGAATGTAATCACTGGCTTTTTTACCAATCCAAAGTGCAACGTTATTAACCCCAGACATTCTTGAAGAGCCAACTCCCATAGTGCCTTTCTCTGCAATTAACATCACGCGTTTGTCAGGGTGCTGGGCTTGTAATTCTAGAAGCGCTTTTTGCTGTTCTTTGTTGTGCTCAAACATAGATTGCCCGTGCAATTGCCGATCAGACCTTGAGTGTGCATCACCGCCGGGTGAAAGCAAATCCGTAGAAATATCTCCAACACCAGCAACAAATGTAACCAGCTTAATTTCTTCTGGCAAATCTGGTAGTTTGGTGAAAAATTCAGCCTTGGCATAGCTCTCAATAATAGCTTTGGCGATGCCATTGCCGGATTTATAGGCTTTTTCCAAACGCGCAGTGTCTGCTTCGTAAAGAAAAACTTGAGTTTTTAGAACCGCGGCAGCTTTCTTGGCCAAAGTAATATCGGCTCCCAAAGCCACATCTAAAAGAACCTTAATTGAAGGGCCTCCTTTCATATGTGACAAGAGTTCGAAAGCAAAATCAACTGTTATCTCATTGACAACAGTTTTACCAATAATGATTTCTTTTAAGAAGTTGGCTTTAACGGCAGCTGCGGTTGTAGTTCCTGGCAATACATTATAAAAAAGAAAATTTAGAGAGTCTTCTCTGTATTGGTGATTGATATCTCTAATCTGCGCTATAAGTTCAGTCAACAACTCAGCGCTGTCAATAGGCTTTGGGTCAAGGTTCTGATTTTTCCTTGCCTCAATTTCATTTAAATATTCAACGTATAAGCTCATAAATTTTTTTATCAATGCAATCTAATTGGATGCAAATTAAAAATTTGACAAATATTGATTTGCTTATTGTACAATATTGTTTAATCCTATTAGTAAATGTACAAATTTATAAAAAATGAAACTGTATTAAAATTTTAAAAAAAACAGAAAATACTTAATACAGACTCTCAATAATTTCGTCAATACTGATTCCCTCTGCCTCAGCTTTGTAATTTTTTATGATTCGATGGCGCAAGACACATTTGGATACCGCTTGAACATCCTCACTGTCGGCTGTAAATTTACCTTTCAATACAGCATGTGTTTTGGCTGCTAAAATCAAATTTTGTGAAGCTCTGGGGCCAGCACCCCAAGCGACGAATTGCCGAATCGATTCAGAGGCATTTTCTGAACCCGGTCTTGATTTAGAAATCATTTTAACAGCATATTCCACTACGTTATCTGCAATCGGTGTTTTTCGAATGAGATTTTGAAATTCTAAAACAGAAGAAGCATCAAAAACGACATTAAGATCTCCTGCGTGAGTGGAAGTCGTTTGCTTTACGACCGCTACCTCCTCTTCAAATGTTGGATACTCAAGGTTGATAGCGAACATAAAGCGGTCCAATTGTGCCTCTGGAAGCGGGTAAGTCCCTTCTTGTTCGATCGGGTTTTGCGTTGCCAAAACAAAATAAGGTTTTGACAAATCGTAATGGTTGCCCGCAACAGTTACCGTGCGCTCTTGCATGGCTTCCAAAAGCGCCGCTTGCGTCTTAGGGGGGGTTCGATTGATTTCATCAGCCAGTACAATATTTGAAAAAACAGGCCCTTTGATGAATTTAAAATTTCTATCCTTGTCTAAAATCTCACTTCCTAAAATATCTGAGGGCATCAAATCCGGCGTAAATTGTATGCGCTTAAATTCCAATCCCAAAGCTTTTGAAATGGTATTTACCATTAGGGTCTTGGCCAAGCCCGGTACGCCGATAAGCAGAACATGTCCACCTGAGAAAATAGAAATTAAAATCTGTTCAATAACTTTATCTTGACCCACAATCACCTTGGCAATTTCTTGCTTTAAGCTTTGGTAGCTGTCGAGAAAGGCTTTGATGGCTTTGACGTCAGACATTATCAATCCTTAATTTTAAACCAATTACTGTTAAAGTCACAACTTCTCAAATCTCCATTGATTTTGATATAGGTGTCCATAATTTTATCTTCCTGCCAGGTTGAAATGGTATTGAGTTGTTTTTCCTGCAACGCCAAACTCTTTATTTTGAGATAATCTTTGGCAAAATCAGCCTCGTGCTCATTGACTCGCTGGGTAACCGTCATAATTTTGAATTTAATTGGATGGACGCGATCTTGATCTTTATAAACTGGACTTACCTCGTTGTCTTTTAAATTTTGAATTTGAGCGTAGAGCTCTGGATCCATTTTGGTAAGCTCAAAATTATAGTCTTGGGTTTCAGGATTTCTCAATTGGCCACCATCAAATTTAGTTTCTTTTTCATCGCTGGCTTCGAGAGCAGCATCGGCAAAGGATATCGATCCGTCTACAATTGCCTTCCTTACTTTTTCAAGTTTTTCTTTTGCATAATTAATGGCGTCGTTTGTGAGTTTGGGACGCAATAAAATATGTCGTGTGTCGTATTCTTGACCTCGAATTTTTTCTAAGTATATGATGTGATACCCAAAATCTGTCTTAAAGGGCTCAGAAACATCGCCTTCATCCAACGAAAAAGCCACATCCCTAAATTCTTTTACCATCAGGGGACGCTTTTTATTGAGTGTATATTTACCACCCGTTCGTTTGGATCCAGGATCTTCGCTGTAAAGAACAGCCTTGGTTGTAAAGCTGCTGCCATTGTCTAAAACATCGGCTCTAAATTCTCGCAACCTCTTGACCACTTTATCAACTTCTTCTTGAGTTGTTTCGGGAACGACAACGATTTGTGCCACTCTGAGTTCGGTTCCAAAAAGAGGGCGTTCATCCTTTGGAATTTTATTGTAAAACTGTCGAACTTCGTCTGGAGTCACTTCTATTTCTTCCACAACTTTTTGCTGCATTTTTGAAGCCATTTGTCCGTTCTTATTGAGTTCATACATTTCATCCCTAAGATCCTGCTCAGAGGATTTGTTATAATAAGCTATCAACTTTTCCATAGAACCGATTTGCTGTGCAAACCCTTCCAGTTGCTGGTCAACATAGGACCGAACTTCAGCATCATTGATGACAATACTGTCTTGTATGGCGTGATGAACGTAAAGTTTATCTTCAAGTAATTTCCCAAAAAGCTGACAGCGTGATATATCTTTTGTAGATACACCACTGGCTTCTAATTGAGCAAATTGTTTATCAATGTCAGAATCTAAAATAACAAAATCGCCCACGACAGCAGCAACGCCGTCAACTTTGATAAGCTTTGTGGAGTCTGTTTTTATTTCTTTGACAATGGTCTGTTTTTCATCTTCGATAATTTCTTGCGATTGAACAACTCCAAAAACAAAGACAATCAAAAACAATAGGGACTTATTCATAGATTTCAAATTTTTTATTTCTAAGGGCATCATTAACAATTTCACTTTTTAATTGGTTGACTAATTTAAGTTTTCTTTTGTTAATAATGATTTGTTTCAACGTTGGGGTGACATAAGCCAAGGGTGCTTGTTGGCCTATTTCTAGAACATCTTTCACTTGCATCAAATATAACCCTAATGAGTCTTTGAGTTGTATAAAATTTTGTTTTTTTAGTAAAACTTTATTGAACCCTTTCTGAAGTGGGCCAATTTTAGAAATAACTTGATTTGAGTTTATCCAAACTGAGTCGTTCAAGAAAAATGAATTGAATTGAAGAGAAATGGTATCAAGAATTGCACGATCCTCAGCGTTATAGCGCTTAAAACGTCGCTTTATTTCATTGGAATTTGACATGCTCAAATTGTGGTTGATATAACGCAATTTAATCAAATCCTCTTTTAAGTAAAAAAGTTCTTTATTTTGCTTGTAAGCGAGCTCTAACTCTTGATTTGAAATGATTGTATCTAAGTTTTGTTTGGTCATTGCCTCAAGGTAGGCGGAGGTGAGTAAATCTGTTTTGTAATCTTTTACAAGTGTTTCAAATTCTTTTTGTTTTTGTGCCTCTAAATTTAGCAAAGCACCGTCCTGTAAAAGCTGTTGGGTCGCCCAATCATTAATAATATTTTGAATTTGAATTAAACTGTCCTGTACACTGAGGCCGTCAAATAAACCTGCATCAATTTTATCTTTCGTCAGAAAAGTGCTGTTAACTCGTGCAATGGCATCTTGATGGGTAGACTTGATGGTCCAATCACAACTGAAAACAGTCAGAATTAATATTATTAAAAAATAGCTGGACCTCATTTATTCTAAACTCGCTTTTAGTTTTTTGAGTATTTTGTTGTCAATATTGACCTTATATTTAATCCTCAGTGCTTTAATCCAGTCTGATTCTAAAACGGTCTGATACTCTGAAATGACGGCCCCTCTTGAATCCTCAAATGATAGGACTTCCGCAGCTGTTAACGATGTAATATTTAAAATTACATAGTTTGTATCAAGTTTGTAAATTTCAGAAATCCCCAGCTCAAGGTTTGTATTCTGAGGCAGCAGTGAATTGTCAAGTTCGAAATCTCCGTTACTAAAAATTATTAGTTGTGATTCCGAATTTATTTGATCAGAAATCGCCTCATTAGTTACACCATCCATCCATAGGTTTTGAACCCTATTTAACTGATTTTTATCATTTGAACGCACCAAAGTTCCAGAAACTTTAGCAGTTGAAGTAAATTTTGAGACATTGTCTTTAAAATACTGCTTCAATCCCAAACTGTCTTTTTTGGCACTGTTCCATATTTTATCTTGCATGATGTCAAACAACAACAATCCCTCTTCATATTCTTTTAAAATATTGGCATAATCCTCGTTCTCATTTATCAAGTTATCTTTTTTGTATTCAAAAAGTTTGTCTTCTAGAAAATTCTCATATTGTTTGGCGATTAACTGATTTTTATCCGTTGATTTTTTAAAAGATCGCTTTCTTTTGTTCAAAAAAGCCAGAAAATCCTTGATTGTAAAAATTTTAGATTCTATTTTTAAAAATATTTTTTGACTTATAGAGTCTTCTAAAACCCAGTCTGACTCGGGATCATTTCTTTCAAATTGTTGAGAAAATTGGTTCAAATCAGGCTGAGAAATCTCGTAGCGTTGCATCAATTTTTCAAGCATTTTTTCTCGAATAATACTAGAACGAGCATCGCGTTTTACTTTTTGCTCCAACTCCATTTTAATTTCTTCAAATGGTTTTATTGGACTTCTAGAAATTAACTTTAAAATATGCCATCCAAATTGAGTTTGGATGGGATTTGAAAGGGCTCCAATTTCATTCAATTCAAATGCTGTATCTACAAAAATTTCAGAACTGATATCTCCTGAGCCAAATGGATTCATCACGCCCCCTCTAGAAGAAGATCCTTTATCGTCTGAGTACTGCTTTGCCAAATTCTCAAAAGAAGAGCCTTGCTGGAGTAAATTGTAAAGCTCTTTAATTCTATTTTCGGGGATTAATGTGCTGTCCTTCTGTGTGTTAGCAATCATAATATGCGCCACCTGAACCTTGCCTTTGGAAGGTCTTTTATTTAAAACTTTAACAACGTGATAGCCAAATTGAGTCTTAAAAGGTTCTGAAGTTTGTCCTACCGGGGTTTTGAATGCGGCATTTTCAAAATTATAAACCATTTTAAAAGCTGAAAAATATCCGAGATCCTCTACAAAAATAGATTTCCCATCATGCATGGAAAGGCGAAGGCTTGAAAAGTCTTCGTTCACAAAGCGCGATCTTAATTCTTTTATTTTTTTATAGGCAGCTAAGGAATCCTGATCTGATTCAAAACGCACCAAAACATGTTGCGCTTTGACCTCATTAATCGAACGATCGTAGGCCTCACTCACCAAGGTTGCTGTTACCTCTTTATCATTTGTATAGGCTCTTAAAAGCTGCTCTTTATAGTTTTTAAATTCTTTCTGGTAGCTGTCTTTTTGATCGTAGCCAAGTGCCTTGGCTTCTTTTAATTTTAATTTATAATTGATATAAAGTTTCAGGTAATCGTCTATATTTTTTTGGTTCTGGTCTTGAACCAAATCCATATTTTTATTATAGACTCTTAGAAAGTCTTTCACTGTAATCTTCTCATCGGCAATGGACATCAAGGTTTTAGAATTGAGAGACTGTGAAAATGATATGTTTTCAGCCCCAAACAAGAAGATTAAAGCCAGAATTACTTTATACATAGTAGATAGTTTTTGAGAAAATAAATTTAAAAATATTGAAAAAATTCGAATCTTAGGGGGGCTGTTGACATAAATTATCGTGAATAATTTGGAGCTTCTTTGGTGATCATCACATTGTGTGGATGACTTTCACTGATGCCTGAAGATGTAATTTTAACAAATTGACTGCTGTCTTTGAGAATTTTAATATTCTTGGCACCACAGTATCCCATACCAGCGCGAATGCCGCCCACAAATTGATGGAGACTTTCAAAAAGTTCGCCTTTATAGGGCACGCGTCCAACGATACCTTCAGGCACTAGTTTTTTAATATCATCCTCTACATCTTGAAAATAGCGGTCTTTACTGCCTTGTTTCATGGCTTCCACAGAGCCCATACCACGGTAAGATTTAAATTTACGACCCTCATATATAATGGTTTCTCCTGGTGATTCTTTGGTGCCTGCCAAAAGAGAGCCTAGCATCACACAATCGGCTCCTGCAGCAAGTGCTTTTGGAATATCCCCAGTGTAGCGAATACCGCCATCAGCAATGACGGGAACCCCTGTTCCTTTAAGAGCTGCAGCGACTTCCAAAACCGCTGAAAATTGAGGAAATCCAACACCTGCTACCACTCGAGTGGTACATATAGACCCAGGCCCAATACCAACTTTCACTGCATCTGCGCCTGCTTCAACTAAGAATTTTCCCGCGGCAGCAGTTGCAATATTTCCCACTACAACATCCAATTTAGGAAACTTTGCCTTGACTGTTTTTAAAACGTTGACGACCCCTTTGGTATGACCATGGGCTGTGTCAATGACAATGGCATCAATACCAGAATTAACCAAAGCCTCAGTGCGTTCTACCGCATCATTGGTCACACCAATGGCTGCGGCCACTCGAAGTCGGCCATATTGATCTTTATTTGAAATGGGTTTTTGGGTGAGTTTTGTGATATCTCTAAAGGTGATAAGTCCAATGAGTTTGTCAGAGTTGTCAACCACAGGTAATTTTTCAATTTTATTCCTTTGTAGTATTACCTCCGCTTGCTGCAGAGAAGTCCCTTCAGATGTGGTCACTAAGTTTTCTGAGGTCATTACCTCAGTAATGGGGCGCGCATTGTTTTTTTCAAATCTGAGATCTCTGTTGGTAACGATCCCTTTTAAGACATAATTTTTATCGACAATAGGAATGCCACCAATGCGGTGTTCTTTCATACTTTCTTTCGCGTCCAACACTTTGGCGTCCAACTGTAATGTAACAGGGTCTATAATCATACCACTTTCGGCACGCTTTACCTTGCGCACTTCAGTGGCTTGTTGTTTGGTGGTCATATTTTTGTGCAAAACACCAATACCACCTTCTCTGGCAATGGCGATAGCCATGGCACTTTCAGTCACAGTATCCATCGCAGCCGAGACAATGGGGACATTTAATTTAATATTTTTAGAGAATTTACTAGTGATATTCACCTCACGCGGCAGAATCTCTGAATAGGCAGGAATCAATAGGACATCGTCATAGGTGAGTCCTTCGCCAACAATTTTAGAAATGTGTGATTGCATTGCAATTAGGTTTAATTGCATGCAAATTTAAGGTTTTTTCAATTAATCATTAAGAAAAAAACACTTAAAATGAATTTAAATTTTCATCAGGTTGATATACGTAATTAAAGGTATAATAGCGTGCGTTTTCAGCTATTGAACTATCAAAGTCTTTATAGTAACTTAAAATTTCAACCTTAGCATACTTAAAATCATGGGTTCTAAATACCAAAGTTTTGCCAGGAATTGGAACTATTAAATGGTTTGGACTTCCAGTGTAATTATACCAACCATTTCCACTCCCTGTAGGGATAGCCAAGCCATTTGCAGAATCTTGAACAAAAAGGTTTTCACTTATTGATTCGACATCTGAAAATATGTTATTTTGTATATAAGCAGCGGCGGCACCATTCCTTAATGGTTCGTCAATAGTACCAGAACCACTGCCTCCATTAACAATGATGGTAGTACCTCTGAAAGCAATGTCCCAATCAGTTTCACTAGATGTAACAGTTGATGTAGAAAAGTCAAACTTTGTAAATACACCAGAAGCTGTCTGTCCCTGTCCGCCTGCCATTGGAGCGTTTAAGTTAATTATTTGCATGTATTCCTCAGCTGGCATTGGAGTTCCATCATCAGTACTACAGGACATGATTGCCATAACAACCGCTACTATTAAAATTTTATTTTTATTGAATGATTTCATTGTTGTGATTTTTATTTTTTAAAAATTTATTGTCATATTTCCGTAAACTATTCTACCAGCTATATTAGTCACATTTTGAGGGTCGTGAAAATCTAAAAAATTATCCATTCCAAAACCTAATTTGTGCTTATTAAAAATAGTTTTATTAATTGCAAAGTCAAAAATTGAATAGCCCGAAACAAACGTATCATAAGTATCCAAATAACCATTACCATTGTTGTCATAAAGCCCAAATTTACTTCTGTATGTAGCTCTAATATTACTTTCTACATTCCATTTTTCAAGCCGATAAGACAGTTTGAAATTAATCATATGTCTTGAACGGTTCAACAAGCCAAAATAATCTTTCTCTGACAAAACAAAAGAAGGTGAAGTTGGTGTTGACCTTGCGAATACTTCACCATTTTTAAAAGCCTGCACAGCCTTTTTATCTTTTGCATACAATAATTGATATCCAGCCTTTAGAGTAGAATTTTTATTAAACTTTAAAATTGTATTAAATTCAAATCCTTGGGTATAAATTTCATTTATATTATAATAACTAAAAACGTTTTGACCGTTTGACTTTATGGCAATTACTCTGGTGTCAATGAGATTAGTGATTTCATTTCTAAAAAGGTTTAAATTGATCTTGAGCTTTGTATCAAGCGATAGATCAATTCCGAGATTATAACCAATTGAGCTCTCAGGCTTTAAATCCCCTTCAAAAGAACTAATAGGCACCAAAAGATTTACAATATCTCCATTGGCCTCCAACTCTGGAATAAGTGTGACTACGGCATTGTAACCCAAAACCGTATAGCCTACTGTTGCATTTGTAAAATCAAAATATAACTGTCTAAAGTCTGGTGTTTTAAAACCGTATCCAATTGATCCTTTTAGAGCCACCTCATCACTAATCTGATAAAAAGCTGCTGCTTTTGGACTAAGTTGGGACGAATACTCGTTATGTTTGTCAAAACGAAGTCCTAATATAATATTAAACTGATTATTTTTGTTGTATTCGTACTGAGAGTATAAATAGGATGAATTAAACTTAGGGTATCCAAAAAAGTCTGTTCTTTGCAAGCTTTCGAATTGCGTACCTAACCCAAATGTGAATGAATTTTGAGGGGTTGGCCGGTATATAGCCCTTAGTTCAGGTCTTAAAAAGCGTTGGTTAAAATTACTGAATGAGAACAAATTCCCATCTGTATCATTTAGAA
>PBQM01000004.1 GCA_002725015.1 Flavobacteriaceae bacterium
ACGGATTCCATTCCGTTGACTCAAAATAGTCCCAAAGTAAAAGTTTTGAGTTGTGCCAATTTATTTGCGGATGTGATGCACAGCGTCCATCAAAATAAATCTATCAGCTCAAATTTTATAATGTAAACAATTAAATAATCAAAAATGAAATCAATTACAATCAATGGATCGAAAAGAGAAAGCGTGGGCAAAAAAGCAACAAAAGCCTTACGTAATGTTGGACAGGTTCCTTGCGTATTATACGGAGGAGATCAGCCAGTACATTTCTCAGCAGCAGAACTGGCGTTCTCTAAACTTATATACACCCCGAAAGCGCATACAGTTGTGATTGCCTTAGGAGACGTCTCCTATAACGCCGTACTACAGGACATACAATTTCACCCTGTTTCAGACGCTATTTTACACATCGATTTTTATCAGTTATTTGACGATAGAGAAATCGCCATGGACATTCCAGTTATATTAAATGGGGTTCCACTAGGTGTACGTGCCGGTGGTGTTTTGAGACGTAACCGTCGTAAATTAAGAATTAAGGCTTTGCCGACCAATTTACCGGATAATATTCAAATTGACATATCAGAGCTTAAAATTGGTGATAAAGTCAGTATTTCAGAACTTTTAGACGATGCCTATAACTTTTTACACTCCGATAACACCGTGGTTTGTCAAGTTAAACAATCACGTGTATCATTAGATATTGAAGAAGATGAAGAGGAAGGAGAAGAAGGAGAAGAAGGCGAAGAACGAAAAGAAGGTGCTGAAGCTGCTGCTGAAGCTACTGGAGGTTCTGGAGAAGCAAAATCTGAAGGTGCACCGTCTACGGAAGCCTAAATAGGATTCAAATTTTAAATCAATAGGAGCATTCTGATGTTATTCAGAATGCTTTTTTTATTTTTACAATATGTTGAATTGGTTCTTAAGTCATAAAAAGTAAACACAAAAAGTAGAAGCGGTGTCCAAAAAGTTTTTGATTGTTGGTTTAGGAAATACAGGTGCAGACTATGTAAACACCCGGCACAATATTGGATTCAAGGTCCTGAATCATTTTGTGAATACCCATAATATCGAATTTGAAACCCATAAGCTTGGGGCTTTAGCCAATTATAAGCTCAAGGGCCGAACTTTTTTATTGTTAAAACCAAATACCTTTATGAACCTTAGTGGTAAAGCCATTAAATATTGGCTTGACAAAGAAAAAATTCCCATGGCCAATTTATTGGTTATTACAGACGATTTAAATCTCTCTTTCGGAACACTGCGTTTGAAGACCAAAGGCAGTGACGGTGGGCACAATGGCCTTAAAGATATTCAGGATAAACTCAATACCACTCAATACAACCGACTGCGTTTTGGAATTAGTGATGAATTTTCCAAAGGTAAACAAGTCGATTATGTTCTTGGAGCGTGGTCTGACGAAGAATCTTCCAAATTGGATGAACGCCTGAATCGCGTATCAAAATCATTAATTAGTTTCGGCATGTCAGGGATAAACGAAACTATGAATCAATTTAATGGTACATAATTAAAAAATAGCCAAAAACTCCTTTTTTATTTTAAATATATAACTAATCTATAATAACTCTTCTGGTAATTTGATTATTTCCAATACTCACGTTTATTAGATAAACCCCAGATTTCTCACTACTCAAATCAATGGTTCTATTAAAATTGAAGCTATTTTTAAAATTATTTTCAAACACAACTCTTCCTAAAAGATCATATATTGATATTTCAACATCTGAACTATTCAGTGAATTAATTTCCAAATTAAAGACACCACTGCTGGGGTTGGGGTACACTCTAATATCATTTGCTGATATATCAAATTCCTCACTGCTAAGAGCTGCTTCGACACAAATTTCTATAGTCCAGTCATTAAGCACTCCAGTGTCTTCGAGATAGCCGTCTGATATGTACAAGGCCCAATCGTTTGTGGTCCAATTTTCTGCTACGTTGTCTGCGGTTACAAAAGTTGGCATTCCGTTAAAAATGCTCAAGGGTTGATAAGGGGCGTATATACCTACAGTAGGGTCTGCACAAACAATAGCTCCAACGCCATCCGCAAAGGTCACATCCAAGCCGTCTTCACCGTCACAATCCCGACCCCACAAAATTGAGTATGTGGTCAAGTCTGGGTGGAATACGGCGATTAATAAATCTTGTATGTAGGTATGGCTTACATCCACATTGACCGAAATACTCGAAATTGAAGCATATTCAGGCAACGCTAAAGGGACTAATATTCTTTCACCATAACTGTCTGCGGTTCCATTGGCATCAATTCCATCTGGGATGTCAATGGCTAAGTTTTCCTCAGAACTAAAAGTAAAACACTGAATGGAGGTACAGTTGTTACTGAGATCAAAAGTGATTGTTTGGGTGACTGAATTTCCAAAACCACTGGTGGTCGCACTCACTGTGATGGTATAACTGCCTTGGGCTGTATTAGCAATGTCACTCACCGTCATCGTTACAGTGGTATCTGCATTGGCAGATGCGGGTGAAAAAGAAACTGTAGATCCAGCAGGTTGGCCAGTGGCTGAAAAATCAACCAAACTGTTAAACCCATTGTAAGTAGAGAAATTAAATTCATAGACAGCGTCATCACCAATATCAGGGCAAGAGAAAACAGCCTCTTCTGTGATGGCTGCAATATCAAAATAAGGATCCGTAGATCCACAATTTATAGTGTTGGTATTGAACTGACTCTGAAGGAAACTTACCCAAGCCTGTTGTACATCAATTTGACCTTGAGAATACATATACATACAAGCATCATTTGTATAGTCCATATAATTCATAGACAACTCGTACTCACCTCCAACACATCCAGGTTGAGTTCCGGGGCTTGGGCAACCATAATTTGGTTGGCTTTGTACTGGAGTATCAGCAATATTATCATCGTCATTACAGCCTCCACTGTTGCCCCATATATGTCTGAGATTTAAAAAGTGACCGACCTCATGCGTGGTTGTTCTGCCCAAATTGTAAGGAGCGCCAGGGACTATTCCAGAACCAGAACACCCTGTCCCTGAGCCAAAAGCTTGGTCATCCATTGTAACGGCATAGCCTTGAGAAACAGATCCTCCAAGTGGGGAAAACCCAAGTGCACCAATGTTTCTAACAACTATATTAAAGTATCCCGACCAATTTGAATCTACATTATTGCCACCCCCAAAATTATAACCTATGGTGACTGCGGGATTGCCCTCTGTTAACTCATTGTCTAATCCACTGGGATGATTTTGAGTTGCAATACAAAATTCAAATTCCGCTGCTCCGTGAACCACACCGGGATAGAAGCTACTGGCGTTGGTCCATAAATTAGCGTCTGTATTGGTGGCTTGGTAATCGGCATTTAAAATATCAATTTGGTTTTGAGCCAGCTGTTCTAAGCATGAGCGATCCGATTCATTGGCTTGAGGGTAGTGAACCGCCACAGGAATGAAGATGGTATTGATTGCAGATTGTCTGTGCTGAGTGTTTGTTCTGTGGGTGTTGTACTCTTGTAAATAGGCTTTAAAATTTGCTTGGTCTGCTTCCCACTGATGTGCAAAATCAGCGTCTTGCATTTTTTCGGCCATATATTCTTCTGTACCACAACTCCTTGTTTGAGCCTGAGAAATAAATAAAAACAGTAAGAATGCTAGACAAAGCTGATATCTTATTTTCATAACAAAAAATTAAATTGGTAAAGCAAAATTACGTAAAATAAAGTAGGATTTACCTTTTATTCTATAATAATGCCTACTTAAAAACATTAATTCATTAAAAAAGAAACAGATTTTTTATCTTCGCTCTAAATTTGAAACTTACCAATTGAAAATAAAAACTGCGGCTGATTACAAGCAAATTAAGTCCTCCGTGATCACCATTGGCACTTTCGATGGTGTTCATATTGGACATCAAAAAATAATCCACCGGCTTGTGGAAACGGCTGATAAGAAAAAACTACAGGCCTTGGTTCTTACTTTTTTTCCACACCCGAGGATGGTGGTTCAAAATGACTCAACTATTAAACTCATCAATACCATTGACGAAAAAGCCGATCTTTTAGAGGCGTTGGGTGTAGACCATTTGGTAATTAAGGAATTTACAAAATCGTTTTCCCGTTTGAATGCCTTAGAATACGTTCGTGATGTTCTGGTCAACAAACTCAAAGTTAAACATATTATTGTGGGTTATGACCATCACTTTGGAAGAAATCGAACGGCCAATATTTCTGATTTAAAAGAATTTGGTAACTTTTATGATTTTGAAGTTACAGAAATCGCCCCCCAAGAAGTTGATGATGTTGCGGTCAGTTCTACAAAAGTAAGAAAAGCTCTAAAAGCGGGGAAGGTGGCCGTAGCCAATAAGTTTTTGGGTTATAATTTTATACTCACCGGCACCGTCTCTAGAGGGAAGGGGTTAGGAAAAACTTTGGGTTTTCCAACAGCTAATATTTTGATCGAAGAGGCCTATAAATTAATTCCAAGACTGGGAGTTTATTTAGTGAAATCTGAAATTGACGAAAAAGTTGTCTTTGGTATGATGAATATTGGAAAGAATCCAACGGTTTCTAGTGCTGAGCAAACCAATATTGAGGTTCATTTTTTTGATTTTAAGTCTGATATATATGACCGTGTACTAAAGATTGAATTTCTGGACCATTTGAGAAGTGAAATCAAATTTCCAACTATCGAAGCATTAAAAAACCAATTACTCAAAGATAAACTAGAAGCAATAAAGCGTATTGATTTTATGTTTAAAATGTGATTTACATTGTAAGCAATTGATTAAATTTGTGAAATAAAACATTTAAAATGTTACAAATTGGATTTTTAAGGGAAAATAAAACAGAGGCCATTGGCCGTCTTTCAAAGCGCATGGAAAATGCTGAGGATGCTGTTGAAAAGGTTTTGGCTCTAGATGCATCCAGGCGAAATATTCAAACTCAATTGGACAATAGAGCTGCCGAACTCAATACACTTTCTAAAGAAATAGGAATCCTTTTCAAGTCGGGACAAATTGAAAAGGCCAATTTGTTAAAGTTGAAGACAACAGATTTAAAAAATCAAAAAGCAAATCTTACTCAAGCCCTTAACAGCAATTCAAAGGATTTACAACAGTTGCTTTATCAGATTCCAAACCTTCCTCATGACTCAGTACCAATTGGAAATTCTGAGAATGAAAACATAGAGGTTTTTAGTTCAGGCATCATCCCTAAATTACACTCCGCTGCCCTGCCACACTGGGAGTTGGCCAAAAAATATGACATTATCGATTTTGAATTGGGCAATAAAATTAGCGGCGCAGGATTTCCTGTTTATAAGGGTAAAGGCGCACGCCTTCAACGCGCTCTTATCAACTATTTCTTGGACCTTAACACTGCCGCAGGTTACAATGAAGTTCAGTTGCCCCACCTTGTCAACGAAGCCTCTGGGATTGGAACAGGACAATTGCCTGATAAAGAAGGTCAAATGTACTTTATTAACGCTGACAACTTATATCTCATTCCAACTGGTGAGGTGCCCGCGACCAACATTTTTAGAGAGGTCATTTTAAAGGCTGAGGCTTTGCCCAAACAACTCACCACTTATACCCCCTGTTTTAGAAGAGAAGCAGGAAGTTATGGTGCCGATGTTCGCGGATTAAATCGCTTGCATCAATTTGATAAAGTTGAGATTCTTAGGGTAGAGCATCCCAACGAATCTTACAATGCACTTCATGGCATGGTAGAACATATTAAAACCATTTTAGAAGCCTTGCAATTACCCTACAGAATATTAAAATTGTGTTCAGGCGATTTAGGATTTACATCTGCCTTAACTTATGATTTTGAAGTCTTTTCAACGGCTCAAGGGCGATGGTTGGAAATTTCGTCAGTTTCAAATTTTGAAACCTATCAAGCCAATCGTCTAAAGTTGCGTTTTAAAAATGCCGATGGTAAATCCGAATTGGCCCACACCCTAAACGGAAGTGCCTTGGCATTACCAAGGGTCTTGGCGGGAATTTTAGAAAATTACCAGAACGAAAATGGCATTGAAATCCCCCAAGTTTTGATTCCATACACTGGGTTTGACCGCATCGATTGAAAGTAAAAATTGTTGCTTGACAATTAGTATCTTTACCAAAAGCACAGCAGTGAAATCATTGATTTATATGTTTTTTGGATTGTTTTTTCTTGGGTGTTATGCCCAGACTGATTTAGATTTGGCGGCTTCTTATTACGAGAGAGGAGAATTCGAAAAAGCGCTGTATTTATATCAAAAATTACTAAACGCCCAGCCCAATAATTCTAATTACGCGTTTAGACTCATAAAAATTCAACAAGAATTACAACAATTTAAAGCCGCAGATTCCTTAATCAATGGCTTGTTGAAAAACACAAAAAATCCTCAATACCTTGTTGAACTCGGATATAATTTTCAGCTTCAAAATCAGCTAGAAACCGCCAAAAGCTATTACAACCAAGCCTTGAGTCAGGCCTATGAAATGCCTGCCCTTAGCTACTCAATTGCCCTTAAATTTGAGGAACATTCTTTGGTAGACCAAGCTATTGAGGTTTATGTGTTGGCCATCGAAAATACTCAAAATTACAGCTATGAATACCGCCTTGCTGGGTTGTATGCCATAAAGAAAGATCTTGAAAATATGTTTTTGAGTTATCTTAACTTTACAGCTTACAATCCCAATTACAAAAACCAAACCCTACAGCTGTTGAGTGATTATATTTCTGAGGATGCTGCTGCCGAATACAATCGCATTTTAAAAAAAATAATTTTAAAAAAACTACAAACCTCTTCAAATGTACTTTGGAATCAAATGCTCAGTTGGTTGTTTGTACAAGAAAAAGCATATAAACGTGCATTGGCTCAAGAAAAGGCCATTTTCCGACGCCAACAGAATTCTTTACAGGGTGTTATAGAAGTTGCGCTTTTGGCCAAGGCAGACAAAGTTTATGAGGTGACCTCTGATGCGTTTCGTTTCATCTCAAGCGTTGCTCAGGAACCCAAGCTGTCTTTGGAAGCAGAGCGCCAACTCCTAACATTAGAGTTGCTACGCAACAAAGCGCCGGACTACAAGCGCATTCAATTGGATTATAAACACTTATTGGAACGCTATGGAATTTATAATGAAACCATTGATTTACAACTCTCATATGCTGAATTTTTGGCATTTCATTACCAACAAAAGCAAGCCGCCATCATATTTTTAAAAAAATGTCTTGAAGTCGAAGCATCAAAGTTTACAAAAGCAAAACTCAAACTCAAATTAGCGGACATTCTCACAACCCAAGAACAGTTCAATCGTGCATTGGTATTTTACACTCAAGTTCACAGTCAAATTAAGAACAGTACGCTGGCTCAACAAGCCCGTTTTAAATCTGCAAAGGTCAGTTACTATAAAGGGGATTTCGAATGGGCTGAAACCCAACTAAAAGTATTAAAATCGTCCACTTCTCAACTCATCGCCAACGATGCATTGGACCTCCAATTGTTAATTACAGATCATAAATATGGAGACAGTCTACAAATGCCCTTAAAACTGTATGCCAAAGCTGACTTTTTACAATTGCAAAAAAAACCAAAGGCCGCATATAAAGTCTTGGATACACTCACAAAAGCCCATCCTTCTCACGCCATCATAGATCAAGCATTGATGCTCCAAGCTCAGATTTTGGAATCTGAGGCAGATTATACTGGTGCTGCGCAAAAATATCAAACGATCCTTAAAGATTTTTCAACAGAAATTTTAGCGGATGATGCTTATTTTGCCCTTGCAGAACTTCAACGAAAGGCCTTTAATGCCCCAGAAAAAGCCTTGTTACTTTACGAGAAAATTATTTTTGAACATCAAGACAGTATCCACTTTGTGGATGCCAAAAAACACTACAGGCGTTTGTTAGAGTTGTCCAATTCATCATCTAAAAATAACTTATGATAATATACAATGTGACTGTAAATATTGAAAATTCTGTCCACAGCGAATGGCGAAAATGGATAAATGATCACATCTCAGAAGTATTGGGAACAGGTCTTTTTTTAAAGGCTGTATTTTCTAAAGTTTTGACAGAAGATGCGGAAGGCGCCACTACTTACTCTGTACAATATTATGCCCATTCCAAATCGGCCTTAGAAACATATCAAACTCAATATGCCCAAGAACTACAGTCCAAAGGGGTAAAACGTTTTGGAGATAAAATGCTTTCATTTCGAACAGCACTGGAATTTACTGATGAATTCACAGTTAATAAAACCCCATGAGTGTAAAGCCAAAGAAATATTTAGGACAACATTTTTTAAAGGACAGCAGCATTGCCAAGAAAATAGCGGACACTCTCACTTTGACGGGTTACGACAAGGTTCTTGAGATCGGTCCGGGAATGGGTGTTTTAACCGCTTTTTTATTGGAAAAAACCACCACCACCTATGCCATTGAAATTGATGTGGAATCGGTTGCCTACTTAAAAGACCATTATCCTTCTTTGTCCAACCAAATCTTTGAGGCCGATGTTTTAAAATTCGACTTTTCAGCAGCTTTTTCTGGTACTCAGTTTGCGATTATAGGAAATTTTCCCTACAATATTTCGACACAAATTGTATTTAAAATGCTGGAAAACCGCCACTGTATACCAGAGTTTTCAGGGATGTTCCAAAAGGAGGTCGCCCAGCGCATATGTGTCAATGAAGGCAGTAAGGCCTATGGTATTTTATCAGTTTTGGTTCAAACCTTTTACCATGCAGAATATTTATTTACAGTGCCCCCCATTGTTTTTAACCCGCCCCCAAAAGTGGATTCTGCTGTGTTGCGTTTGACTCGAAAAAATGATTTTTGTTTGCCTTGTGGCGAAAAACACTTTTTTTTAGTGGTCAAAAGCGCTTTTCAGCAACGGCGTAAAACCTTAAGAAATAGCTTAAAAGCGTTCAATTTATCGGATAATTTAAAAGCAAATACTATCTTTGACAAACGCCCTGAACAGTTGTCGGTAGCGGCTTTTATTGAATTGGCCAAGGCTATTGAAAACGATCAAAATACAGCGTAATTGTGGAAACGTCTAAAGAACATATCCCATTTGAAATCTCAGCGGCTTTGTTGCAGACTCTTGAATTGGACATCAAAAACAAAAATGATGTCGCCCTTCAACAGCAACTAAGTGAGCTACATTATGCGGATATTGCCGAAATTTTAGACGAACTCAATTTAGAGCAAGCTACTTATATCATCAAACTTTTAGACAGTGAAACTACCTCAGATGTTTTGTCTGAATTGGAAGATGACGTACGTGAAAAGGTATTGCAAAATTTATCGGTGAAGGAAATTGCTGAAGAGGTAAAAGAGCTGGATACCGACGATGCCGCCGATTTAATTTCTGAGTTACCGCCGGATCGAAAGCAAAAAGTAATTGCCCAAATAGACGATAAAGAATTGGTGGCAGACATCAATGAATTGTTGGAATATGACGAAAATTCTGCTGGTGGTTTGATGGCCAAAGAGTTGGTCAAAGTCTATGAAACATGGACCGTTGCAGGCTGTCTTAGAAAAATTCGAGCCCAAGCAGAAAATGTCAAACGCGTGCATTCAATTTACGTTGTGGACAAAGCGGATAAACTCATTGGTCGCCTTTCTTTAAAAGACCTTTTGATTGCTAAAAACGAAACTAAAATTGCCGATATATACATTCCAAAAGTAGATTCTGTTCACGTTAGTGAGGACGATGAAGACGTGGCCAGACTCATGGCCAAATACGATTTGGAAGCGGTTCCTGTGGTCGATGATCAGAAGACACTGTTAGGACGCATTACCATTGACGACATTGTTGATGTCATTATTGAAGAAGCCGAAAAAGATTATCAATTGGCAGCAGGGATTACTCAAGATGTGGATGCTGAGGACAGTATTTTTGCCCTGACCAGAGCGCGTTTGCCCTGGTTGTTTTTAGGACTTATTGGCGGAGTTGGTGCCGCCATAATCATGGGAACTTTTGATACCATTATTGAGGAGTTCCCACTTATTTTATTATTTACACCTCTTATTGCAGCCATGGCGGGAAATGTGGGGGTACAATCCAGTGCCATCATTGTTCAAGGTTTGGCCAATGACGATATCAAAGGCAGCATCAATACACGTTTGATAAAGGAGATGTTTTTGGCTGCTCTCAATGGCCTTATTTTGGCCTTATTTTTATTTGGATTTATGTGGGCTTGGCAGCAAGATTTTCAAACTGCTTTGGCGGTCTCTGTATCCCTAGTAGCGGTCATCATTGTGGCTGGTATTGTAGGGACTTTTATCCCTTTGTTTTTGCATAAAAGAGGTATTGACCCCGCCATTGCTACAGGGCCCTTTATCACTACCAGTAATGATATTTTTGGGATATTGATTTATTTCATTATTGCCAAGTTCATTTTAAATATTTGAGATGAATATCCTACATGTGGATACCAACCATCCTTTACTCGTGGAACAATTGGAGGCCCTTGGGCATTATAATGAGATAGATATTTTAAGCTCTAAATCCGAAATTACCGCTAAAATTTCTCATTATGACGGCCTTGTTATTCGCAGCCGTTTTTCTATTGACAAGGCTTTTTTAGACCGAGCCAAAAACCTAAAATTTATTGCCAGAGTCGGAGCAGGTCTGGAAAATATCGATCTGGCCTGTGCCCGTCAAAAAGGGATTCATTTGATTGCCGCTCCCGAGGGCAATCGCAACGCTGTGGGGGAGCATGCCTTGGCGCTGCTATTGGCACTGTTAAATAAATTAAACCAAGCAAACCAAGACGTTTGCAGGGGTCTTTGGCCACGAGAGGTCAACAGAGGAGTTGAGCTGGGTGGTAAAACTGTTGGAATTATTGGCTATGGCCATATGGGCAAAGCCTTTGCTAAAAAGCTTAAAGGTTTTGATGTTGAGGTTTTGTGTCAAGATATAAAACCCAATGTTGGAGACGAAAATGCCACTCAAGTGTCCTTAAAAACCCTTCAAAGCCGTGCTGAAGTTTTGAGTCTACACACCCCGGAAACAACGCTGACAAAACGGATGGTCAATCGGCAATTTATTGATAAATTTACCAAGCCCTTTTGGCTTATCAATACCGCTCGTGGCAGCAGTGTCGTCTCCGAAGATTTGGTATCAGCCCTAGAGACTGGCCAAATTCTGGGTGCTGGATTGGATGTGCTGGAGTATGAAAAAAAGTCATTTGAAGCCTTATTTGACAATGCTAATATCCCCGATGCGCTTCAATATCTTACACAGTCCGATAAAGTTTTGCTCTCTCCACATGTGGCGGGTTGGACCAAGGAAAGCCATAAAAAATTAGCCCAAACTATTGTAGATAAAATCCGGGTTATTTTTCACTAAAGATTTATGAATTATTAGAGTATTTAAGACTCATGATTTTTTTGGCAAGGTGAGTATCTGCACAGTTTTTGGCGTAATTTGTTTCAATAAAACCCTTTTGTTTTTTTCAATTTCATCAATGGCCTGCTGGTTATGGTGGCGCAGGGTAAAAACATTGACCCCTTTTTCAACACTCACCTTGTATTTTGCTTTGAGTTCTAACAACAGCGCTTCTAGAGTATCAAAGTTGTTTTCAATACATACAGAAAAACTAATGGCTGAATTTTGAATCAGATGTACTTTCATCTTGTGTAAGTGCAGTAGCTTAAAAATATGACTTATATTTTCCTCTACGATATAAGAGAAATCTAAAGAGGATACAGAAATCAAAACTTGGTGCTTTCTTAGGATATAACAAGGAATGTTAGGGCTGAGTTTTAAATTTTTAGCAATCTTAGTCCCAGTTTGTTTGGGATTTAAAAAAGACTTGACATACAATGGGATTTCCTTGCGCTGTAAGGGCTGTAATGTTTTTGGGTGAATGACAGAGGCACCGTAGTAAGAGAGTTCAATCGCTTCTTCATACGACAATTGATCTAGCAGGGACGCATTCTCAAAATAGCGTGGATCTGCATTTAAAACTCCCGGAACATCTTTCCAAACAGTTACACTTTTTGCATTGAGACAAAAAGCAAAAATAGCAGCGCTGTAATCGCTGCCCTCTCGTCCTAGTGTGGTTGTAAAATTATTGATATCACTGGCGATATAACCTTGGGTCACTATGAGTTTATCCAGACTTACAGCTGTTTTAATGTTTTTTTGTGTGCTGCTCCATTCTACCTTTGCATTGCGATAATTTGTGTTTGTTTTGATGAGTTCACGCACATCTAACCAATTGTTTTTAATCCCCTTGTGGTTGAGGTAGTGGCTGATAATAGTGGTAGAAACCAACTCTCCATATCCGACGGTTTGATCGTATACAAAATTATAATCTGGTGACTTGTTTCGATCAAAAAAATCGGTCAGTTCTTGAAATAATCTTGAAACAACCTCAAATACCGGCTCCGATTCATTTTCAAATAAATCTAATAAAATAGCATTGTGGTATTTTTTGACCGCTTGGATGCTGCTTTGCAGTTTGTGTTTTGAGTGGTAGTAATGGTCAATAACCTCTTCCAAGGCATTGGTTGTTTTCCCCATTGCAGAGACAATAATTAGGACATCTGAAGTGCCTGTAATTTTAAGAACTTTTTCTAAATTTTTAACGCCTTCGGCATCTTTTACTGAAGCACCTCCGAATTTTAAGATTTTCATGGCTGCAATTTAGAGATATATTTTTTTATACCATTTTGGTCTAGATGCACCACATTCCAATCGCGCTTTACATCAGCTCCTTTGGCCTTATAAAATTCAATGGCGCTGGCATTCCAGTCAAGGACTTCCCAGCACACACGCTTGACGCCCAATGCAGCAGCATGCATTACCACTTTGTCCAAAAGAGCGGAGCCAATCCCCTTACCACGCATGGACTTGGAAACAATTAAATCCTCCAAGTGCAATACCCGTCCTTTCCAGGTAGAAAACCGTGTATAAGTCAGTGCAATTCCTATGATTTGAGTATCCATATCGGCTACAAAACACACAAAGTCAGGCGCAGTTCCAAATCCAGAGGCTTTTAAATCATCTACTGTAATTTCTACAGCATCAGGCTCTTTTTCATAAACAGCCAATTCTACTATCAAATTCAAAAGCTGGTCCAAATCGCTAATTTTTGCTTTTCTAATCTGGTAATTCATGCTGATTTTTTTGTTTTTCAAATATACTCAAAACCCCTTTATATCCCATTAGAATATTTTAGAACGAAATCGTTGTAGTTGTCTAAAAATAGCGATATTTACACTCTTAATTATTTAAGATGTCTCAAAAAAACCAAACCCTCGGTGAATTTATCATTGAGAATCAAACCTCCTTTAAGTACAGCTCTGGAGAGCTGTCTCGCCTTATCAATTCCATTCGTCTGGCTGCTAAAGTTGTCAACTACGAAGTCAACAAAGCCGGCCTTGTTGATATTTTAGGGACTGCTGGTCAGATAAATACTCAAGGCGAATCCCAACAAAAACTGGATGTCTACGCCCACGAAAAATTCATTACAATGCTTACCAATAGAAATATTGTCTGCGGGATTGCCAGTGAGGAAGAAGAAGATTTTATGGTCATCAACAGTGCTGACCAAAAACACCAAAATAAATATGTGGTTTTGATTGATCCTTTAGACGGATCCTCAAATATTGACGTCAATGTGTCTGTTGGCACCATTTTTTCTATCTACCGGCGCGTGACCCCCGTAGGTGCAGCAGTGACCATTGACGATTTCTTACAAAAGGGTACAAGACAGGTTGCCGCAGGTTATATTATTTATGGGACCTCTACCATGTTGGTTTATCCCACCGGCCATGGGGTTAATGGTTTTACACTCAACCCCGCCATTGGAACATTTTATTTGTCACATCCCAATATGAAATTTCCCAAAAAGGGTTCAATATATTCTGTGAATGAAGGAAATTACATCCATTTCCCCCAAGGCATTAAAGACTATATCAAGCATTGTCAAAAAGAAGAGGATGAACGCCCATATACCTCTCGTTATATTGGTTCTTTGGTTTCAGATTTTCATCGCAATATGATCAAAGGTGGTATTTATTTATACCCTCAAAGTTCTACATATCCCAAAGGTAAATTGCGGCTGTTGTACGAGTGCAATCCCATGGCTTTTATCGCTGAACAAGCCAATGGCAAGGCCAGTGACGGATTTCATAGAATTTTAGATATCAAACCTCACAGTCTGCATCAGCGCATCCCCTTTATTTGTGGCAGTGCATCAATGGTTGCTGATGTCGAGAATTTTATGAAAGTAGCTGCGAATTGATTTATAACAATTACTGCATCTCATTTGAAGGTTGTACCTTTGTACTAATTTTTAAAAGATGCACAAAGCAGGCTTCGTCAATATCATCGGAAATCCAAATGTGGGAAAGTCAACCCTTATGAACGCCTTTGTGGGTGAAAAATTATCCATTATCACCTCCAAAGCGCAAACCACACGCCACCGAATTTTAGGCATTGTCAATGGGGATGATTTTCAAATGGTTTTGTCGGATACTCCGGGAATTATCAAACCTGCCTATGAATTACAAAGCTCCATGATGGATGCAGTCAATTCGGCTTTTGAGGACGCCGATCTGTTAATTTATATGGTTGAGATTGGTGAAAAAGAACTAAAGGATGCTGCCTTTTTTAAAAAAATCACAAATACCAAAGCTCCGGTTTTATTGCTTTTGAATAAAATTGATCTCTCCAACCAAGAACTATTGGAAAGCCAGGCTGCATTGTGGCAGTCCAAAGTACCCAATGCCGAATTCTACCCCATTTCTGCATTGACTGGTTTTAATGTTAAAAATGTATTCAATCGGCTTTTAGAACTGTTACCAGAATCCCCCGCCTATTTTCCAAAAGACCAATTGACCGACAAACCAGAGCGGTTTTTTGTCAATGAAAAAATTAGGGAAAAAATATTGATGCACTACAAAAAAGAAATCCCTTACGCCGTTGAGGTGGATACAGAAGAGTTTTTTGAAGAAGAAAAGATCATTCGAATGCGGTCTGTGATTATGGTAGAAAGAGAGACCCAAAAGGGAATTCTCATAGGGCATAAAGGCAGTGCTCTAAAGCGTGTAGGGGTCGAATCAAGGAAAGATTTAGAGCAGTTTTTCGGCAAACAGGTTCATTTAGAATTGTATGTAAAAGTTAATAAGAATTGGCGCTCAAATCAGCAACAGTTGAGACGTTTTGGATATCAACAATAGCGGCAAATAGACAAAGCCCTTTAATTTTTGAACACCCATGGGTATATTTCCTATTTTTGCAACACTTAAAGAAAATTAATGGGAAATATCGTAGCTATCGTCGGCCGTCCAAATGTAGGAAAATCTACATTTTTTAATCGTTTGATTCAAAGGCGAGAAGCCATCGTCGATGCCGTAAGCGGTGTGACCAGAGATCGACATTATGGAAAAAGCGATTGGAACGGTCGTGAATTTTCTTTAATTGATACTGGTGGCTATGTCTTGGGAAGTGATGATGTTTTTGAAGCTGAAATTGACAAACAAGTAGAACTGGCCATTGATGAAGCGGATGCGATTGTATTTATGGTTGACGTCGAAACCGGAGTGACTGGAATGGATGAAGATGTAGCCAAATTGCTTAGAAAGGTCAAAAAACCGGTCTTTTTAGTGGTCAATAAAGTGGACAATGCCAAGCGCGCCCAAGACGCCGTTGAGTTTTACAGTCTGGGACTTGGAGATTATTTTACCATTGCAAGCATCAATGGCAGTGGAACAGGAGATTTATTGGATGCCTTGGTCGGTGCCCTTCCAGATGAAGCAGACTTTGAGGATTCAGAACTGCCGCGTTTTGCGGTAGTGGGTCGCCCCAATGCGGGAAAATCGTCTTTTATCAATGCACTTGTTGGAGAAGAACGCTACATTGTTACCGATATTGCCGGGACCACAAGAGATGCCATTGACAGTAAATACAACCGCTTTGGTTTTGAATTTAATCTGGTAGACACCGCTGGAATTCGGCGAAAATCAAAAGTCAAAGAGGATTTGGAATTTTATTCTGTGATGCGCAGTGTTCGCGCCATAGAAAACGCCGATGTTTGCCTTTTGGTGGTTGATGGACAGCGGGGTTTTGACGGCCAGGTTCAAAACATATTTTGGTTGGCTCAACGCAACCATAAAGGGGTTGTCATTTTGGTTAACAAATGGGATTTGGTAGAGAAGGAAACCCAAACGACTAAATCATTCGAAACCCATATCAAAAAACAAATTGAACCCTTTACGGATGTCCCCATAGTCTTTGTTTCAGCCTTGACAAAACAGCGTATTTTTAAAGCCATTGAGACGGCTGTAGGCGTTTATAAAAACAGATCTAAGAGAATAAAGACAAGCCAACTCAACGAAGATTTATTGCCCATAATTCAAAAGACACCGCCCCCTGCACTCAAGGGTAAATATGTAAAGATTAAATACATTATGCAGTTGCCAACCCCGCAGCCTCAATTTGCTTTTTTCTGTAATTTGCCGCAATATGTCAAAGAACCTTATAAACGGTTTTTGGAAAACAAATTGCGTTCTATATATGATTTTTGCGGAGTGCCACTAACCATTTTTATGCGTAAGAAATAAGCCTCTTTAGAATTAAAAATTAAATCTGTGATTTAATTTTCATTAATTGGTGCTTTATGGCTTCAAGTTTTGATATAATTTCAAAATTACTCAAAGTCTTGCCCTTTTGTGATTTTAAATAGGTCTTAGCGCCTTCTAGGGTGTACCCCTGCTCTTTGACAAGTTTGTAAATTAACTTGATATTTTTGATGTCATCGCCGGTAAAACGCCGGTTCCCTTTGGCATTTTTTTTGGTTTTAAAATATCAAACTCTTTGTCCCAAAATCGAATTAAAGAATTTTTGACACCAAAGGCTTTGGCCACTTCACCAATGCTGTAATATAATTTTTTGGGTAAATCGATGTGCATTTTAATCTAAGGATTGATTCTCAATAGACGCCTTGATCAGCAGATCGTTGAACTCTTCGCTTGTTAAATTTCCGTAATAAAAATTTAGGGGATTAATCCTGCGCTTGTCTTTAAAAATTTCGTAATGTAAATGCGGTGCTTGAGAGCGACCAGAGCTTCCTACAAAACCAATGATATCCCCGCGTTTTACGCGCTGATTGCGGCGCACATTGTATTTGTAAAGGTGCGCATATAAACTCATATAGCCATAGCCATGATCGATTCTAACATGGCGGCCATACCCTGAAGACCGCGAATCGGCTCGTTTTACAATACCGTCGCCACTGGCGTAAACAGGCGTTCCGCGCGGTGCTGTAAAATCCATGCCATAATGAAATTTCCGGATCTTGGTAAAGGGATCTGTACGGTAACCGTATCCAGAGGCCATTCGGGTTAAATCTTCATTTTTAATGGGTTGAATGGCTGGAATTTTAGCCAAAAAATTTTCTTTATCTTTTGCCAAACTGGTAATCTCATCAAGTGACTTAGATTGAATGACAATGCGCTTTTGTAAAACATCTAGGCGTTGATGTGCAGAACTGATGAGGTCTGAGTTTTTATAACCCTCAAACTTGCTGTAGCGGTTCACCCCACCAAAACCTTGAGTTCTCTGCGCTTCAGGGATGGGATTGGCTTCAAAATAGAGGCGATAAATCGCGTTATCTCTTTCTTCAATATTTGCTAGAACTCCTTCAATTTCACCCATTTTTTGATCTAAGATACTGTATTGAAGTTCCATGTTTTGAAGCTCGCGATTAAGCGCTTTTTCTCTCGGTGACTCAAAATAATAACTGGCAGTAAATACAATCAACAGCCCAAAAAGAAGCGAAGCCAAAAGAAACCCTAAAAAATACTTCAGTGTCGCCGTTTTACTCACTCTAATTTTGCGGTAAGAAAGCGTTTCAGGATCGTAATAATATTTTACACTAGACATTGGCTAAAAAGTTCTATTTTTGTGTTGTGTTTTACTTTAAAAGCTTTGATTTCAGACAATGACAAAGATAATTTTTTTTAAAGTAAATCAAATTATTTAATTAAGCTTAACATTTTTCATGAAATCTCAAGAAGTCAGGGCTCAATTTTTAAAATTTTTTAAAGAGAAAAATCACCACATTATTTCTTCGGCTCCGATGGTTGTTAAAGACGACCCTAGCTTGATGTTTGTCAACTCTGGCATGGCTCCATTTAAGGATTATTTTATAGGGAATGCGACTCCCCCCAGCCCTCGTCTTGCTGACACTCAGAAATGTCTCAGAGTTTCTGGGAAACACAACGATTTGGAAGAAGTAGGCTACGACACCTATCACCATACCTTATTTGAAATGTTAGGGAATTGGAGTTTTGGGGATTACTTTAAAAAAGAAGCGATCGAATGGGCATGGGCTTTGTTGACAGACGTTTATAGAATTGACAAGGAGAGCTTGTATGTGACCGTTTTCCAAGGCGATTCAAACGACGGTACAGCCATGGACGAAGAATCCCTTGCGATTTGGAAACAGATTGTCGCTGAAAACCACATTTTGATGGGTAACAAAAAAGATAATTTTTGGGAAATGGGCGATCAAGGTCCTTGTGGCCCTAGCAGTGAAATACATGTAGATTTAAGATCTGATGATGAAAAGTCAAAGATTCCAGGCCATGAGTTGGTCAATAAAGACCACCCACATGTGATTGAAATCTGGAATTTGGTTTTTATGCAATACAATAGAAAAGCCAACGGAAGTTTGGAAGATTTACCCCAAAAACATATTGACACAGGAATGGGCTTTGAGCGGCTGTGTATGGTACTTCAGGGCGTAAAATCTAATTATGATACGGACGTTTTTACTCCTATCATAAGAGAAATTGAAGCCATAACTGGAACAGACTACGGCAAAGATGCCAAACAAGACATTGCCATACGCGTTATTTCTGATCACATTCGAACTGTTGCATTTTCAATTGCAGATGGTCAATTGCCTAGCAATACTGGTGCGGGCTATGTGATTCGTAGAATTTTAAGACGTGCGGTTCGTTACGGCTTTACATTTTTAAATCAAAAAGAACCATTTATGCACCGCTTGGTCAATGTGTTGGTAAAAAAAATGAGCCAAACTTTTCCTGAGCTAAAAACTCAAAAACAGCTCATTCAAAATGTGATTAAAGAAGAAGAGTCCTCTTTTCTAAAGACTTTAGATCAAGGCTTAATCCTTTTAGAGCGTTTAATCAACACTGTCAAGGGGGATACCATTTCGGGAGAAAAAGCCTTTGAACTATATGACACCTACGGATTTCCAGTAGATTTGACAGCACTTATTTTACAAGAGAAAAACTTGCATTTGGACCATATCGGTTTTCAAGAGCAACTTGAAAGGCAAAAAAGCAGGTCGCGTGCCGCCAGTGAAGTCTCTACAGAAGATTGGACGGTACTACGCGAAGACGACGTCCAAGAATTTATTGGCTATGACATGCTTGAAACAAATGTAAAATTGGTACGCTATCGAAAGGAAATTTCTGCAAAGCACGGTACACAATACCAACTTGTTTTTAATTTGACGCCCTTTTACGCCGAGGCTGGAGGTCAGGTTGGCGACAAAGGCTATTTGGAAGCCTCTAATGGAGACGTTATTTATATTTTAAACACAAAAAAAGAAAATAATGTGGCCATTCATATTAGCCGAAATTTACCAAAAAATTTAACGGATACCATGACCGCAGTGGTGGACGTAAAACAACGCCATAGAATTGAGTGTAACCACACAGCCACTCATTTATTACACCAAGCTTTGCGCGAGGTCTTAGGGACACATGTGGAGCAAAAAGGCAGTGCAGTTCACTCCAAATATTTAAGGTTTGATTTTTCACACTTTTCAAAAATGACAGCTGAGGAAGTTCAAGAAGTTGAGAATTTTGTAAACGCCAGAATTGAAGGTAAATTACCCCTGCAAGAGCAGCGTGCAGTACCAATGAGTCAAGCGGTTTCTGAGGGCGCCATCGCTTTATTTGGAGAAAAATATGGCGATGTGGTTCGAACCGTCAAATTTGGAAATTCTATGGAATTATGTGGGGGTACTCACGTGAAAAATACTGCAGATATTTGGCATTTTAAAATAAAATCCGAGGGGGCTGTGGCTGCGGGGATTCGCCGAATTGAAGCCATTACATCGGATGCGGTAAAAGATTTTTACTCTGAAACAAATCAGCAATACAACCAAGTTAAATCGCTGCTGAACAGCTCTNCGGACCTGGTCAAATCCGTCAACGACTTAAAGCNCGAGAACAACCAACTAAAAAAGGAAATTGAGAGCTTGTTAAATGAAAAAGCACTGGCCGTTAAAACACAATTATTGAAGGAAATAAAACCCTCAAATGGTTTTCATTTTTTAGCGAAACAACTAAACTTAGATGCCAATGGTCTGAAAACTGTAGCCTTTGAGATTGGCAAGCAATTTGATGATTTAGTCTTAATCTTAGCCTCTAACTTCAATGGGAAAGCACTGCTGAGTTGTTTTATATCCAAACCCCTAGTGGCGTCCAAAAAATTAAATGCGAGTGAAATCATCCGTAAATTAGGTCCTACTATAGCTGGTGGCGGGGGAGGACAGCCTTTTTTCGCAACGGCTGGTGGTAAGAAACCAGAAGGCATTCCTGAGGCACTTCAAATGGCAACGGATATAATTGCCGATAGCTAGCCAAGCGTTCTAATTGATTACAATCATTTCCAAATTTGAAGTATATTAGCTCAATATAATTTAAATCTTATGGCAGCATATGTGACGCTCACAAAGCAGCAAAATATTGGATATATAGAGTTTTTGAACCCCCCACACAATGCACTTCCTCCTGCGTTGTTATCAAAGCTTTGTAAGCTTATAAAAAGGGCTGGTGAGGATGATGAAATCCATGTGATTGTTTTAAAAAGTGGGGGCGACCGCACCTTTTGTGCAGGCGCTAGTTTTAACGATATGGTTGCCATATCCGATGCGGTTGAAGGGAAAGCTTTTTTTATGGGTTTTGCCAATGTCATCAATGCCTTGAGAATTTGTCCAAAAATTACAATTGGAGCGGTTCAAGGCAAGGCTGTTGGCGGTGCTGTGGGCTTGGCTGCAGCTACAGACATCTGCTTTGCCAGCGAATTTGCACTTATCAAATTGAGTGAATTAAGCATTGGTATTGGTCCATTCGTTATTGAACCCGCCGTTAAACGAAAAATTGGCAGTGCTGCGATGGCCCAATTGACATTGAAAGCTCAGACTTTTTTCTCTGCCGAATGGGCAAGAGAAAAGGGGCTTTATGCCAATGTATTTGAAACCAATAAGGCGCTTATGGCTGAAGTTGATCTGTTGGCCAAAGAACTTCAGGCTTATAATCCCCAAGCTTTATTGGCTTACAAAAAAATTCTTTGGCAAGATACAGACCATTGGGAGCATTTGCTCGAATCCCGTGCAGCCCTCAGTGGAAAGTTGGTTTTAAGTCCAAAAACCAAAGCGTATTTAGAAAAATATAATTAATCCTACTAAATTTCAATTTATATGATTCCCCAAATTCAAATTCAAAATTGTGTTCTCTCAAGAGCCCTAGATTTAGATTTTGACAATATACCTCTGGGCAAAACCTTTACGGACCATATGTTTATTTGCAGTTACGAAAATGGACAGTGGCAAAAACCAAAAATTACAGCTTTAGCTCCAATAGCAACCCATCCTGCTGCCATGGCATTTCACTACGGCCAAGCTATTTTTGAAGGTATGAAAGCGACCTTAAATTCTAAGGGGACCCCATTGTTATTTAGACCCTATAAAAATGCCAAACGTCTTAATTACAGTGCCAGAAGATTGGGAATGCCCGAATTTCCAGAAGCTCTTTTTGTCAAGGCCATAGAAACACTGGTAAGTATAGACCGCCAATGGATTCCTTCTCAACAAGGCAGTGCCCTTTATTTGAGACCTTTTATGTATGCTGACGAAGCATTTATTGGCATGCGAGCCGCCACCCAATATAAATTTATCATTATGGCATCTCCTTCAAATCCGATTTATAACAAGCGGATCAGACTGTATGCAGAAACCAATTTCATTCGAGCGGCTCGTGGCGGTACAGGTGCTGCCAAGGCGGCAGGAAATTATGCGGCCGCTATACAGCCTACAGAAGCAGCCAAAGCAAGGGGCTTTGATCAAGTTTTGTGGTTAGATGCCCAAGACTTTAAAGCCATTCAGGAAGTTGGTACTATGAATATTTTTTTGAAAATAAATGGGGTTATTATTACACCTTCCTTAGACGGTACAATTTTAGCTGGCATCACCCGCATGAGTGTCATTGAATTCCTCCGTTTTAAAGGGTATGAAGTCATTGAAAGACGCATCACTATTGATGAGGTCATCGAGGCTTCTATCCATGGCGATTTAGAGGAAGCCTTTGGAACAGGGACTGCAGTTGGAGTGGCCATTATTCAATCCATAGGGTATAAAGAGCAGACAATTGAAATTTCAAATGAGAACCCAGTGGGACAAATGGTACTGGAGACGCTTAATGGGGTGCGAACTGGCGAGGTCCCAGACCCCCTTAATTGGATGCATACCGTTAAAGGTTAAATCCTTATTATTTTTTTCCACATGGCCTTCCAGCGGTAACGCCTTATAAACTTCCCTTGACTTTCTGTTACAATATATTGAGATTTGGCTTTCCAGGCGCTGAAGTATCCATTGATATAGTTAAAAAGAACCACCAGCTGTTTTTTATTAAAGGCCATCTTGAGTGCAGACAATAAGGCGATTGCAAATCCACTTCTCATTTTATATAAAGCCTTGCCTTGAAGTGCAGCGGTTTTAGGATCGTAATTAGCACCTGTGGGTTTTAGATGTTTAACCAAAAGGCGGTGGTCTGTATAAAACTTCCAGTCAAAGTACAATGCCATCAATTCATCAACACTGTCCCATCCAACCGCCATTTTTAAACCTCCAATGGCCTTAAAACACGCTTTTTTGTAAGCCTTTATTGGTCCTCTTGTGTGAGATTTAGAGGCAATGTTTTCGTAAATCCATGCATTGTTTTTTTGGATGTAACAATGGCCAGAGACCATCCCTATTTTTGAGTCACTTTTAAAATGTAAAGCGATGGTTTCTAAGTATTTTTTAGGGAAAATAAGATCTCCATCAAATTTGCAAATAACGTCATAGCCGTCGTCTAGTGTATCCAGGCCGTAGTTAAAGGCTCGAATCACTTTTTTGCCAGGCAGGTGCTGATTTGACGAAGTTTTATGGATTAATTTTAAGAATAAAAATTCTTTGGTTAAGCTTTTAACAATTTTAGCTGTATTATCTGTTGAATTATCATCAACTACAACTATTTTTTCAGGCAATAGGCTTTGATTGGCCAGAGAGGTCAAACAATCTTTTATATAGACTTCTTCGTTGTGAACGGGGATGACAATATAAATCTTCAAACTCTTTCGGCGTAAACAATATAATATCTTGGAGTAAACAATCTAAAAATCGGTCTTAGCCCCACTTTTTTTACAGGATTTGTCCATTTTTTTCGGGCTTTTATTGTCCATCCCGCTTTTTCCAAAAGCCAATCAAATTGCCAATCTTCAAATTCGTGGAAATGCCGATCCCATACATCTGAATCGCTGCGGTAAGCCTTTGCAAACCATAGGTTTAAAGGAATACTGGCAACCAATTTTTTGGCTTTAATTTTACTGAGGACATTGTATGGGGCCACCAAATGTTCTAAAATTTCAAATGCAGTTACTACCTTGGCTTTGTTGTTTTCTACAATAGTAAAATCAACATCTAAATCTTCCCCTTGTGTATTAACAACGGAAAAGCCTTTAGAAACCAACAGCTTTGCAAGGGGGTTTTCAATACCCAAATCAAGAATTTCGTCCTCTTTTTGGAGGTGCTGTTTTATAAAATCAATGGTTTTTTTATAACGCTTATTCGGGTAGTTATTTTCGTACATCTAATATTTGTAAACAATGGCATTGATGTGCATTCCTGCACCCACACTCGCAAATATAATAATATCTCCTTTGGAGAGTTGATGGTTTTTTAATTGCCCCTTTCTTATCAAGTCAAAAAGAGTTGGAACCGTTGCTACAGAGCTGTTGCCTAATTGGTGTATGGTCATTGGCATGATGTCCTCAGGAACAGCGGTCTTGTACAATCTATAAAACCGTTTTACAATGGCTTCATCCATTTTTTCATTGGCTTGATGAATCAATATTTTTTTTACGTCTGTGATACCATATCCACTACTGTCCAAACAAGCTTTCATCGCTGATGGTACATTATTAAGAGCAAATTCGTAAATCTTGCGGCCATACATTTTTATAAAACGCACATTTTTATCACGAGACTTGTTATTCGAATTCCCAAAAAATAAATGATAGACTTCATCATATGTATAGGAAGCAGATTCGTGAGCAATGACACCAACGTCAAGCGAAGCTTCAACAATACATGCCCCAGCACCATCCGCATAAATCATAGAATCTCTATCATGTTCATCGGTGACTCGTGAAAGTGTTTCAGTGCCAATGACCAAACATTTTTTGGCCATACCTGCTCTTATATAGGCCTGAGCCTGAATGACACCTTCAACCCAGCCTGGACATCCGAATAGGATGTCATAGGCAACGCATTTGGGATTTTTAATTTTAAGCAAATGCTTGATACGGGCTGCCAAACAAGGAATTATATCACTTTGAATGGCCTCGGCTTTGACATCTCCAAAATTATGAGCACATATGATATAGTCTAAGGATTCGGAATCAATTTTAGCATCCAAGATTGCTTTTTCAGCAGCCAGCGCTCCAAGATCCGATGCTGTCAAGTGCTTTTGCGCATAACGGCGTTCAGAAATACCTGTTATGGCTTTAAATTTTTCAACTACGATTTCTGTTGGAGTATCAATAGATTCACCTTCAATGGTATAAAAAGAATGGGCTTTAAAAGCGCTGTTTTTTTGGATATACTCTGGAATATAACTGCCAGTACCCGTAATGCGGATTTTCATGGATTTGTTTTTAAAACTGTATCAACCCCAGCATCCATAGGTTTTGTTTTTAGAAATTTTTCAGCGGTTTTAGTTGCAATTTCAGTCTTTTTTTTTAATGTATTTACTTCTAAAGATAAATCAGTATAGGCCTCAATAGGCGCGCATGTGCAAATTAAATTTCGATCCCCATAGGCGTCGTCAACACGTCTTACCGTTGGCCAAAATTTATCCTCTTTGATATAGCTCAAGGGAAATGCAGCAATCGCCCTGCTATAGGGGAAATCCCAGCGGTCATTGCTTAGCATCTCAAGCGTGTGAGGTGCATTTTTAAGCGGATTATTGGGTTCAGATTTATTCGCTATTTCAATTTCTTTGCGAATGGCAATCATGGCATCACAGAAGCGGTCCATCTCAGCTTTGTCCTCGCTTTCAGTAGGCTCAATCATCATGGTTCCCGCTACTGGAAAGGAGACCGTCGGTGCGTGAAATCCATAATCCATCAATCGCTTAGCGATGTCAGTCACTTCAATTCCATTTGCCTTAAAGCCTCTGCAGTCAATGATCATTTCGTGGGCTGCACGTCCCTTTTCACCACTGTAAAGCGTTTCGTAGAAACCTGAGAGCCGTTCTTTGATATAATTTGCATTTAAAATGGCAACCTGAGTCGCTTCGGTCAATCCTTTTGCTCCCAACATTTTGATATAACCATATGAAATAAGACAGGCCAACGCCGATCCAAAGGGCGCTCCTGAAATGGAAGTAATCGCTTGTGATCCCCCACTTTTAACAAGGGGATTGCCAGGAAGGAAAGGCGTTAATTGCTCAGCGACACAGATTGGTCCTACCCCAGGCCCTCCGCCACCATGTGGGATGGCAAAGGTTTTGTGAAGGTTTAAATGGCATACATCTGCACCAATTTGTCCAGGACTTGTCAATCCAACTTGTGCATTCATATTGGCACCGTCCATATAAACCTGTCCGCCAAAATCGTGAATAATTTTAGTAATTTCTTTGATCTCAGATTCATAAACACCATGAGTTGAGGGGTAAGTGACCATGAGTGCAGCCAATTGGTCTTTATAGAGTATTGCTTTATCACGAACATCGTCGACATCGATATTTCCATTTTCCGATGATTTTGTAACCACTACTTTCATTCCAGCCATTACTGCACTTGCGGGATTTGTACCATGTGCTGAGGAGGGGATGATACAAATATTGCGATGGTGATCCCCTCTGGATTCGTGGTAAGCTTTGATGGTCATCAAGCCTGCAAACTCCCCTTGGGCTCCAGAATTTGGTTGTAGAGAGGTGCCTGAAAATCCTGTAATTTCGTTGAGCTGCGATTGCAAAGTTTCGAGAACTTGTGTGTAACCCTCTACTTGATCTTTTGGAGCAAAAGGGTGAATATTTCCCCAGCTAGACCAGCTCAGAGGAAGCATTTCAACCGCTGCATTGAGTTTCATAGTACAGGACCCCAGTGAAATCATGGAGTAATTGAGGGCCAAGTCTTTTCGTTCCAAGCGTTTGATATAACGCATCAGTTGTGTCTCAGAGTGGTAAGAATTAAAAACAGCAGCGCTTAAGAAATCAGAGCGTCTTTTATGATCTTGGGGTAAATGATGTTCTGAAAAAGCTTGTAATTGAATTTTTATTCCCAGAGCCTTTGAAAAAATGGACACTATGAGTTCCAAATCTTTTTTAGTTGTTGTTTCGTTTATAGAAATAGAAACGGATTTTTCGTCGGGATAATGAAAATTAACGCCACAATCCAATGCAATTTCTTGTATTTTTTGGCTGTCAGGAATTGAAAGCTGAAGGGTGTCAAAAAACCGAGAGTGTTTTATTTCGATGCCAACAGATGCGAGAGATTTGGCTAAAATTGCAGCATTCGTTTGGATTTTTTGAGCGATGTATTTCAATCCTTTGGGGCCATGGTACACCGCATACATACCAGCCATTACAGCCAATAAAACTTGAGCAGTACAAATATTGGAAGTGGCACGGTCCCTTTTGATGTGTTGTTCTCTTGTTTGCAATGCCATGCGCAAAGCGCGGTCTCCATTCATATCCTTAGTGATCCCGATGATGCGCCCTGGGATGTATCTTTTGTAGGCTTCTTTGGTGGCAAAATAGGCGGCATGAGGCCCTCCGTAACCCATGGGGATTCCAAAACGTTGTGTGGTACCGACCACCACATCTGCTCCCATATGCCCCGGCGCTTCCAACAACACCAAACTCAAAATATCGGCGGCAACGGCTACTTTGATTCCGTTGTTATTGGCTTGGGATATAAAAGATTTTAAATCTGTGATAGCTCCTGAAGCGCCTGGATATTGTACAAGAGCACCAAAGTAATCTGAGGAATAATCAAATGATTCTACTTTGCCTACGACCAGTTCAATTCCAATGGGAATTGCTCTTGTCTTTAAAACAGACAAAGTTTGTGGAAAGACATCTTCAGAAACAAAAAATTTAACCACACCACTTTTCACACTAGCCCGGTCTCTGACCGCAAATAAAAGGGCCATGGCTTCTGCCGCTGAGGTGCTTTCGTCCAAAAGGGAAGCATTGGCCAATTCCATGCCCGTTAAATCTGTAATCATGGTTTGAAAATTCAACAAAGCTTCCAAGCGGCCTTGGGCAATTTCAGCTTGATAGGGAGTATATGCCGTGTACCACCCCGGATTTTCAAGAATATTTCTTTGGATTACTGCTGGTAAATTGGAAGGATGGTAGCCCATCCCAATATAGGATTTAAAGACTTGATTTTTGTTGCCCAGAGTTTGTATGTGATCCAAATACTCTTGCTCACTCATAGGATGATCGAGCTCTAAGGGATTTTGCAGGCGAATGTTTGAGGGGATGGTTTCGTCTATCAGTTCCTCAAGGTCGGAAGCGCGAACAACTTCCAACATGGCTTTGATTTCTGACGCGCATGGGCCTATGTGTCTTTGTGAAAAAATATCTGGGTTCATATTTAGACTGCTTTGTTAAAAAGCAAAATTACGGATTTATTTATCCTTTTTTTGACATGTGAATTAAAGTTTTTAACCGTTTTTTTAGCTTATTAACAGTTTCTTTATTTTTGCGCTGTGAATTTAATTGAAAGGCTTTTTAAATTTTATATAAACAGCAGTCTACACATAGCTGTCTCAGTGGTTTCGCTTTGTTTTATAACTACTCATACATTTGAAATTTCTTTTGCTAAAAATTTAAAGTGGTTTATTCTTTTTGCATCTGTTTTAGGCTATAATTATATAAAGTATTTTGGTATTTCTAAATTTTATTACCGCTCTTTAACCAACAAGCTAAAAGAAATTCAAATCTTAAGTGGTCTTTGTTTTTTAGGCGTTTGTGTCTCATTTTTTGGATTAAATACAGCGACAAAATTAATAGTGCTATTTTTGGGTGCAGTGACATTTTTTTATGAAATTCCTTTTGAAAAAGTAGAGAGCTTAAGAAAAGTTAGGGGCTTAAAAATATACATCATTGCCCTTGTGTGGTCGCTTACAACCGTACTTTTAGGGGTCGTGAACGCCGGTATTGATATAGATACAAAGGTCCTTTTAAAATTGTTTGAACGCTTTATTTTTGTTTTTGTTTTAATGCTGCCTTTTGAGATAAGAGACCTTGATTTGGACGATATAAGGCTGTCCACCATTCCTCAAAAAATTGGGATTGTCAAGACAAAGCAACTGGGCTTTTTTGGGCTTTTTTTAATCGAACTGTTAGAATTATTTATTTTCAAACAACCCAAGGCTGTTGTTGTATTAACCACTTTTATAATGTTGGTGACAGCATTTTTAATCTTTAAAACACCGGTTAAAAGAAATATTTATTACGCTGCTTTTTGGGTGGAAGCAGTCCCTGTTTTATGGGCGTCTTTGATTTGGTTTTTTTTGTGATTTAAACAAGACCAGCGCGTTCTAAAAGCGCTTTATTTGAGGCCGATTTTCCGCGAAAGCGTTTATAGAGGAGCTCCGGATTCTCAGTCCCACCCTGACTTAAAATATGTTTTTGAAGACTTGAAGCGACTTTGGGATCAAACAGCTGTTTGGTTTTAAAATAGGCAAAGGCATCTGCCTCTAAGACTTCCGCCCATTTGTAACTATAATAGCCAGATGAATACCCCCCTTGAAAAATGTGAGCAAATGCTGTGGACATGCAATTTTCCATAATGTCAGGAAACAGTTGGGTATTGCCAAAGGCGGAATTTTCATGGGTTTTAACATTTTTTATTCCACTGGGGTCTTGTGCGTGCCAGCTCATATCTAAAAGGCCAAAACTCAATTGTCTAAGGGTTTGCATTCCTTGTTGAAACTGGGCGGCAGCCTTTATTTTTTCAATCCATTTCATTGGAATTAACTCAGAATTTTTATAGTGCACTGCAAAGAGCTGAAGGGCCTGTTTCTCATAACACCAATTTTCCATGAATTGACTTGGCAACTCCACAAAATCCCAAGGGACATTTGTACCCGATAGGCT
>PBQM01000005.1 GCA_002725015.1 Flavobacteriaceae bacterium
TGGTTTTGAGGCTGTAAAAATGGAAATTGTCAAGCTTAAAAATGGCGCTAGATCTGTTGCCAATACACCCAAAAAAGACATACGCCAGCTTTTTAAGTCTCTAAAAGATGGCATTCCAGTATCCCTTGACAAAAATAACATTCGTGCGCGCATCAATGTTTTAGAAACAAATTGCTACAAAAGCAATAGTAAAACCATCAATATTGTGGATTCCATTCAAATTTTAAATAAAACTTTTATTTCATATTCGAATCTTATCCATCAAATAAATAAGACACAAGAGAAATCTGTTCAATTTTATTCGGGTCTTAGACCAACCCAAGAACAATGACTCCACTACATGGATTAAACCAATTTAAAAACCAATTTAACCAATTAACCGATGAATCATTTTTTAAAATATTTTCTGCTCTTTTTTATTGCATTGGGCCATGCTCAGATTAATTACGATGCTCCATGGGTCAAACAACTTGGTATATCCTCCGACCCCAACCTAAAAATCAACTACAACCAAGTGGTTGCATCGGCAAATTCCTATTGGGAAACTCATGACAAAAATGCCAAAGGAAGTGGTTATAAACTGTTTAAGCGTTGGGAGGCTTACTGGCAAAATTATGTTGATGAATCAGGTTTTTTACCCACACAAAATGAACTTTCTGAAGTTTGGCAGAATAAAAATAGTTCCTCAAAAATGAGACTGGCAAACCAGTCAATGAATGACCAAAGCAACTGGATGTCTGTGGGCCCCAATGATTTTTTGAATCGGTCCACATCTTACCTCAACTTGGGACGAATAAACTGTATAACCCCAGACCCAACAAACCCGGATATTTTGTACGCAGGAGCCCCCGCAGGTGGTATTTGGAAATCTACAGACGGCGGCCTAAGCTATGTGGCCCTATCTGATGACCTGCCACAGATTGGCGTCTCTAGCATCGCTATTGACTATACCAATCCAAACATCATTTACATCGCCACTGGAGATGATGATGCTGGAGATTCCTACAGCGTTGGAGTCTGGAAATCTACCAACGCTGGTGCAAGCTGGATTCAAACAGGTTTGAATCCAGATAATTCCCCTTCAAGAATATACGAACTTGAAATACACAAAACCGATCCCAATATTTTATGGGCGGCCACCAATGGGGGATTGTTAAAAACCTCGGATGGAGGTAATTCTTGGACTCTGTCTCAAAATGGTGCTTTTCAGGGAATAAAACAAAAACCTGGAGATTCTTCCACAGTTTACGCCATTACAACTTCAGGTTTTTATAAGTCAACGAACGAGGGAGACTCTTTTGTTTTAGAATCTTCTTTTGGAAGAAATTTTGTTTCATCAAGAATGGTTTTGGATGTAACTCCTGCAAATCCTGAACTTGTCTACCTATTGGTGAGCGATAACAATTACGGATTTGAAGGGATCTACCGTTCTTCTGACAGTGGTAACACCTTTGCCAAAATGGACAATACAACAGATATTTACGAGAGCAATCAAGCTTGGTTTGATTTGGCATTCGCTGTATCAGACACCAATGAAAACGAATTGTATGTAGGAGTCCTAAATGTTTGGAAATCCACTGATGGGGGCGACAGCTTTGTCAAGCTTAACAACTGGTACCAAAGAAATGAAGCTTATACCCATGCCGACGTTCACTTTTTAAAATTTTACAACAATGAATTGTATGTTGGTTCGGATGGTGGTTTTTTTAAATCCTCTAATCAGGGAAGTACTTTTTCTGACATGACGGGCAATATGGCCATCGGTCAATTTTACAGGGTTTCTGTTTCCAAACAAACTTCGAATAAAATTGCTGGAGGGACCCAAGACAATGGGGGGTTTGGATATTTTAATCAATGGAATAATTATCACGGTGGAGATGGAATGGAAAGCGTAATAGACCCCAACAACGATAATTTATACTACGGCTTTATGCAGTCTGGACAGACGCTTTTTGTTAGTGAAAGTTCGGGGATGGGACAAACACAAGGCTACGGTGGGCCCACCAACGGAAATTGGATCACCCCACTTGCCATAAACAGTGCCAGTGAAGTTTTTGCCGGATACAACCGCCTATACCAATTCGAAGACGGAAGTTTTTCATCCGTTTCATCCAACTTCGGAAGTAATATCGATGTTTTAGAGCTAGACCCTATTGATACTGACATCATTTATGTGGCTGTCAATTCAACCCTATATAAAAGTNCAGATCACGGAATTAATTTTACAAGCCTTGGTGGTTTTCCAAATTATATAACCTCTATTGAAGTCAANNACAACAACAACAATATCGTTTATGTAACAACTCGGGGGAACGCTGGNAAANTCTNCCAGTCTCTCGATCAAGGAAGTTCGTTTTCTGACATCTCGGGAAATCTACCGGCTGTTGTGAAAAATATTTTAAAACACCAGCTCGACACTCCGGAAAACGTATTGTACCTGGGAACGAGTTTAGGAGTCTATCGTTACGATGACAATACCAGTGAATGGTTTCCCTTTGAAATTAACCTTCCCAACACTTCTGTCACTGATTTAAGTATCAATATCCCTGAAAATCAAATCATTGCTTCAACTTATGGCCGTGGTATATGGCGCAGTGATATGGCGAGTACTTCAATGGCCGCCAATGATATCAAACTTTTGGCAATTGAAAACCCCTCTTCCACAAGCATTTCTTGCGGTTCTGTGACCCCGCAACTTTTGGTAAAAAACAATGGTCAGAATACCATTACAGAAGTTGTGATTTCTTACAGTATTGATAATCAGGCTGCATACACACAATCCTGGAGCGGCTCTATTGGCTCATTAGATCAGCAAGCCATTGAATTGCAGTCTTTAGATATAGCCTTTGGAACGCACGAACTTTCTGCAACCGTCACAATAGAAAATGACACTTATTCGACAAATAATACCGCCACTATTAACTTTAGAGTTAACAAAGCCGGTGAGACACAAACCGTCAATACTTTTGAGGCATCAGATGATGAATTATTAATTGCTGCAGACAATGGAGACAGCCTATGGCAAAGAGGGGTTCCAAACGGAGAACAACTAAATTCTGCAGCGTCAGGCACCCAAGTCTATGCCACAAACTTAAACGGAGACTACTCCAACAGTTCCAAAACTTACCTCTATTCTCCTTGTTATGATTTGACAAATATCACAGAACCCTTTCTTAAGTTTGATATGGCTTTCGATATTGAATTTGACTGGGATCTGCTGTATGTTCAGTATTCGACGGACCTTGGTCAAAACTGGGATCTTTTGGGCACTTCAGAAGATCCAAACTGGTACAACAGTTCAAGAATTGCAGGAGATGGTGTTAACAACGACTGCTACAATTGCGTCGGTGGCCAATGGACAGGTACCAATGTAGAAATGTCAGAATACTCATATGATTTACAGCCGCTTACAGACAGTGAAAACATCATATTTAGATTTGTTTTCCATACAGACGAATATGTCACAGAAGAAGGGGTTGTGCTTGATAATCTAGTTATTGAAGGGAACGAATCACTCAACACAACGGACTATGAATTACAGCAAATCGTAGTCTATCCAAATCCATCGTCAGATATCTTTAACATCAAAATGAGTACTATTTCTGATTTTGAGATTTCGGTCACCGATATTACTGGAAAACTTTTATTCAGAGACCTGAATCCCAACGGATCTTCAAATTATAGCCTCGATATGACTAATTTTTCTAGTGGAATATATTTTCTAAGAGTTGATGCAAACAATAGACAATTCGTGAAAAAGTTGATATTGAACTAATCTTTGTTGAGCCCCTCTTTTTGACTGACAATGGCATTTTTTGCGATTGTAGCCAGGTTAAAGTTTGGGGCTATACTTAAAGATTGTTCTAAAATTGCAATTACAGCCTCATGACTTGTTTCAGGATTCTCTCTAAATTTTGCGATGGCTTTAAGATACAAGAAACCAGCACTTAAAGGTACTTGATAAGGGGTTTGTGTTTCATAATAAGCTTTCATCATATCGCTGCTGGCATTGGCAATACCATAAGTGATATTGAGGTTGGCACCAATTAAGTCATTTATTTGAATTTTTAGATCTGCCAAATCATAGGCTAAACTTGGAGAAGGCGATCTTTTAAAAAGCAATTCATATTGCTCCAAGGCGCGAACGGGCTCATTTAAAGACTTTAAACTGACTGCTTTAACTTCAAGTGACATGGTTGTATCAGTGCTGTCTTTTTCGATACCCAATAGGTTTAATGCCTGAACATATTTTCCTTCGTTCATATATAGAGCAGCCAATGTGTCTTGCCTGGCCACATGCGGTTCTAAAACCAATAGATGTGTCATGGCATTGATAATTCCTTGGATATCGCCCTGTTTTTGCATTTGTGAATAATACAATTTATAGTGGTCTGTAATATTTTTGTTGTTTTGTGCATCGCAGTACAAGGAGATGGAAAGTAAGTTAACACAGAGTAAGATAAATTTAATTTTCATTTTATTTTTTTAAAAATCAAATTTAAAAGATTTTTTTTAATTGGCACCATAAAAAAAGCACCCTTAATGGGTGCTTTTTCAAAATTAACCAATTTAACTTTTAAAAAAATGTAATAGAAATATTACTGAAGTAAAATTACATCTAAGTTAAAGTATAAACAAGCCTGGTGTAAGGAACGGCTGTTTTGTGTAACAGGCGGCAAACTGGTGTAATAAACGTAAAAAATTCGTCTCACTAATCGCGTTTTACCAAAGCGAAAAAGTCATTTTCAAGCGATAAATAGCCTTGGTCATACACAAAATAATAGGTGTTCCCAGCTTTTGTGGTGTAAATACTTGTGAAATAATTAAAATCAAAACCTAATAAAATCAGCTGCGAACGGGACTTTTTTGTTTTTTTTTGAGGATTGAGTTGTTCCAAAATCCGCCAATTTTTTCGCAACCTATTGTTGGTATTTCGAATTAAATTTTTGTGGTCCTTATTCATTCGATTGTTGTGTGTATTTCTACAACCATCGCTACAAAACTTTTTGTCGGTTCTACCTATTATTTTATTTTCACATTCGGGGCATTTTTTCATTTTATGAATCTTTATAAAGCTACGAAACGATCGATTACAAATGACAACAAACGGTTTTAAATGAAAGTAAACAACAAACAACCGCATAAACTAAATTTCAGGACTATGTTTGTAGAGTCGAAGCGTTCGACAGAGTAAATATTAATCTAATAATATAAAATACAATGAACACACTTAGAAACAAAGTACAGTTAATTGGAAACTTGGGAAAGGATCCTGAAATTATAACTTTAGAAAACGGCAGTAAATTGGCTAAATTTTCGCTTGCAACCAATGAAAACTATAAAGATAAAAATGGAGAAAAGCAAAGCAAAACTGAATGGCATAATTTAATCGCTTGGAACAAAACTGCAGAACTTATAGAGAAATATGTAACAAAGGGAAAAGAGATTGCCATAGAGGGCAAGCTCAGTAACAAGAGTTATGAGGATAAGGAAGGTCAAAAACGTTACCTCACTGAAGTAATTGTAAATGAACTTTTACTTTTGTAAAATTTAAAACCCCACTGTTGTAGGGGTTCTTTTAATATTTTTAGGAAGATTTTCTTTGCGAAAGTGTAGAGTCAACAACCAGGGTTCTATCATTGTTTTCTTTTGACTCTAATTGCTCTAATAACATTTTAGCTGCCATTTTGCCAATTGTAAAACTGTGCTGATTAATCGTGGAGAGTTCAGGCGTTAGATAAGGAGCTATACGCTCACTCATATAGCCAATCACCGCAATGTCATTGGGAATGTTCTTTTTTAATTCACTAACAACTTTATAGGCAGCAAAGGAGGCATCTGTATCCAAAGCTATTACAGCATCCAAAGAATTATTCACAACATAATTTTTTAAAACCTTCTCAATATCATTGCGATTGGCTTCAATAACAACCGGCTTTAGCTTTGCTTCTAACATCGCTTTTGAATAGCCTTTGGTTCTTTGCATACCGACATTAAGATTGTTGATTGCAGACACCAAAACGATTTGGTTTCGGTTTGATTTAATTAAATTATTTGTGGTTTCAGATATTGCTTTATAATCGTTGGTTATGACTTTGGTACAAGAAATTGAATCGATGACACGATCAAACATCACAATGTGCTTTTCGTCATTTAGTGCATCCTCAAAATGACTAAACTTTTTAAGTTTTTGGGTTTCTTCAGAAACTGCTACAATAAACCCATCTACCACACCATTGCTCAACAAATCAAAATTATCTACTTCCTTTTTATGGGATTCTTTGGTCAAGCATACAACAGTGCTGTATTGGGTGTCAGAAATGACAGACTCAATGCCATAAAGTGCTCTGGCAAAAAAGCTGTTTTGAACCGATGGGATGACGACGGCTATGGTATTGGTACTTCCAGATTTTAAACCCAATGCAATTTTATTGGGTCGGTAATTATACATCTCGGCAATCTCAACAATACGCCTTTTGGTTTTTTCACTGATTTCATGACTTCCATTCAAAGCTTTTGAAATCGTTGAAATTGATACTCCCAAAATGGATGCTAATTGTTTTAATGTTGTCCTCCCTTTAGCCATGAAAATTATTTAGAAATTCAAAAGTATTTAAAAATCATAAAAAGTGGTTAAAAAATGCTTCTAATTATAAATATTTATCAAATGAATAATATAAACGGTCAATGATTTTGACCCTAGCTAAAATAAAGTCTTAAAAATAAAAAAGTCTCAGTTTTAAAACTGAGACTTTTTTTTATGAAATAATCAAAACTAAACAAATAAATGTTTAATATTTTTAAGTATTTATTCTCTGGTTCTCTTTCCAGGATAGGCTAATGAACCGTGTTCTGAAACATCCAATCCTTCAAGCTCTTCAGCTTCAGTTACTCTCAGACCAATAGTATATTTAAGAATGCCAAAAACGACAAAGGAAAGAACAATCGCCCAAACCATATATGCAACTGCACCTTTCAATTGGGCTATAAGTTGTTCTGTTTCACCGGCATTAATTAAACCGATTGGAGTATCGCCATCTACACCCCAAAGACCGATTACAATCGTTCCCCAGAAACCAGCAACGCCATGAACAGAAGCTGCTCCTATAGCATCGTCTATTTTTAATTTTTTCTCAATAAGCTCAATGGAAAACACAACAATAACACCGCCAATCAAACCTGCAAGTACGGCACCTCCTTCGGTCATATTACCACAACCTGCAGTAATACTTACCAAACCGGCCAAAGCACCATTGAGGGTTTGCGCTAGGTTTGGTTTTCCATACCAAATCCATGTCGTTATAAGGGCTCCCATAGCACCTGCAGCAGCAGCTAAGTTAGTAACTACAACAACCGCTGAAGCACCAACGGCATCATCACCACCCCAAGCCAATTGAGATCCGCCGTTAAAGCCAAACCAACCTAACCAAAGGATAAATACCCCTAAAGTTGCCAAGATTTGGTTGTGCCCTGGCATTGGAACAACCTTGCCGTCGACATATTTCCCGATGCGAGGTCCTACCATAAAGGCAGCAACCAAAGCAGCAAAACCTCCAACACCATGTACGATGGAAGAACCTGCAAAATCAATAAAACCTGCCTCAGTTAACCAACCAGTTCCAGCCCATTGCCATCCACCGGCAATTGGGTAAATGATGGCAGTCATCACAACTGTAAAAATCGCATAGGTTGAATATTTGGTGCGTCCTGCGATTGCTCCAGAGACAATAGTCGCAGCGGTTGCAGCAAACATTGTTTGGAAGAATAAGTCAGCACCATCACCTTGGAATAAACCTGACCAGAAAAACCAACCGTTAGATGTGTCGCCATACATGAGGGAATAACCAACAAACCAGTAGGTCAAAGATCCGACACAGATATCTAATAAGTTTTTCATCGCAATGTTGACAGCATTTTTTGAACGCGTCATACCGGACTCGACCAGTGTAAATCCAGCTTGCATAAAGAATACTAATATTCCTGATAGGAGCATCCACAACATACCCATATCTCCTTCGACAGAGGCTGTGTCTTGAATGATTAGGGGGATGTTTGAAAATAAAGAATTTAACATAATTATTTAATTATTTTTTAATAAAAGAAGAGTTTAAAAATCTACTTTTTGGTTAACAATAAAACAAATATATATTTATAAAAGACACTCCCATAAAATTGAGTGGTATTTTTTAAAAAATTATATAATTGACAATTAGACCCCCCAAAGTTTAAGGGGTCAAAAAAATAAAATTAATATAATGATAATTATTCATTTTTTTAATGGGAATATATAATATAGAACCGCCTTCGAGCCCGAAATCAATTCTAGGATGAATCCTAAATCTATTCAGACTTGGCAGCGGTTCCTATGAATTCTCTTACCATGGTATCTAGTCTTGTCCCGAGCTTTGATGCCACACCTTGTATAGTGCTGGCAGGAGAATTTTCATTACAACAATATAAAAATCCATTTAGACTGTAAGAAAGGCTATTAAAAACACCGAACCTTTCATTCCCTTAGCAGTTGCTTATATCAAAAAAAACCTATTCGCATTGTCATGTTTGCATTGAAATGCCAAAGAAAATTTTATATCCATAGGGATTTAAATGAATTTTTTATAAACTCAAATTAAAAAAAAGTATTGGGACCACGCAAGAGGCATGTAACAAGCTGCAAGATTAGCGTAATAAACGGTAAGCTTTCGGTCATAAACGGGAAATTACAGACTGAATTCTCAGGGCTTGTAAAACCATTTAGGAATTGGATGTCAGCTAACTTTCAAGCCTGAAACAGTGTTTTGGGCTGCGTCTGGCTGTACAAAAACCAAAGATCCGTCTTTAGACTTGGTCATTAAGATCATACCTTGACTCTCAACTCCGCGCAAGTTACGGGGTTTTAAATTGCACAAAACTGTGACTTTTTGGCCAATAATAGACTCTGGGTCATGATCCATTGCAATCCCTGAAACAATGCTGCGTATCTCATCTCCAACCTTAACTTTTAAAACCAATAATTTTTTAGTTTTCGGCATCTTCTCGGCAGCCATCACAACCCCTATGCGCATGTCCATTTTTAAAAAATCTTCAAACGAAATATTGGGCTTCAGAGGTTCCAAATCAAATACTTTAGAGGATTCATTTGCATTGGCCAGTTTAGTGGCTTGTAATTTGTCTAATTGGGCTTGAATTTGAGCATCTTCTATCTTGGCAAACAACAAAACAGGCTTCCCGATTTGGTGACCTGCTTTTAGCAGCTGTTGACCACCGCTAAGCTCTCCCCATTCAGGTTTATTTTTAAACTTTAGCATTGTTTGCAATTTTAGGGCTGTAAATGGTAGAAAAGGCTCGGAGAGTACCGATAAACCCGCAGCAATTTGCAAGGCAGTGTTCATTATAGATTTTACACGTTCAGGGTTGACTTTGATAACTTTCCAGGGCTCTTCATCCGCCAAGTATTTATTACCCAAACGAGCCAAATTCATCAATAATTGACTGGCCTCCCTAAAGCGAAAGCGATCCAGCGATGCAGCCAGCGCTTTAGGTGTATTTTTAAGTTGGTCTAAAACCGCATCGTCTTTGGTATTTGATCCCGTTATTTCGGGGATTTTACCATTGTAATATTTGTGAGTTAAAATCAAAACCCGATTTATAAAATTTCCATAAATAGCCACCAGTTCATTGTTGTTTCGCGCTTGAAAGTCTTTCCAAGTAAAATCATTGTCTTTGGTCTCTGGAGCGGTGGCAGTAAGCACATAACGTAGTACATCTTGTTGGCCAGGGAAATCTTTCAGGTAATCAGGCAACCATACCGCCCAATTTTTTGAGGTTGATAATTTCTGTCCTTCCAAATTTAAAAATTCATTGGCAGGTATATTTTGAGGTAAAATATAACTGCCTTCGGCTCTTAGCATTGAAGGAAAAATAATACAGTGAAACACAATATTGTCCTTTCCAATAAAGTGAAGTAATGTTGTGTCTTTGTCTTTCCAATAGGGCTCCCAATCTTTGCCTTGCGCAAGTGCCCATTCTTTGGTAGAAGAAATATAACCAATGGGAGCATCAAACCAAACATACAACACTTTGCCCTCTGCGCCTTTGACCGGAACTGGAATTCCCCAGTCCAAATCTCTAGTCACAGCTCGAGGCCGCAAGCCGTCGTTGATCCATGACAGACATTGACCATAGACATTTGGTTTCCAATCGTCTTTGTGCTGATCAACAATCCAAGACCTTAAAAATTCTTGGTGTTTATCTAGTGGTAAAAACCAATGCTTGGTGGTTTTTAGTTCTGGGGTTTTTCCTGTGAGGACTGATTTGGGAGCGATCAAATCCGTAGCGTTATGGGTGGTTCCACAAGCTTCACATTGATCGCCATAACTCTCAGTATAACCACATTTTGGACAAGTTCCAACCACAAAGCGGTCTGCTAAAAACTGCTGGGCCTCTGGGTCGTAAAACTGATCTGAAGTTTCTTCTATAAAGGCATTTTTATCGACCAATATCTTAAAAAAATCAGAGGCCGTCTGGTGGTGAATTACCGCTGAAGTTCGAGAGTAGTTGTCAAAAGAAATTCCAAATTCATCAAAAGAGTCTCCAATGATTTTATGATAGCGATCTACAACATCTTGAGGACTAATTCCTTCTTTTTTAGCTTTTAAAGTAATGGGGACCCCGTGTTCGTCACTGCCACAAATAAAAGCCACATCACAACCCTGCAATCGCAAATAGCGTGCATATATATCGGCTGGCACATAAACCCCTGCTAAATGACCTATATGTATGGGGCCGTTGGTGTAGGGTAAAGCTGCTGTAAGAGTGTAACGCTTTGACATTTTTCAGATTGTAAAAACAAAAATACACAAATAAAGCAGCAATCTAAACAGAACCCAAGAGAATTTTATATCTTTACATAAAGCCCTTTCAAATGCATTTTAAATATTTGTTTTGCTCATTACTTTTGGTGAGTTGCACTCTTGGTAAACCCTTAAAAATGTCTGTTAAAAATCCTCAATATACCCCCCCGCAAAAATACATCAGCCCAGCAAATCTTCAACTCGGTGACTCTGTGGCAATCCTAGCGCCTGCTGGACTTTTAAAAGGACGGCAACAAGCGATTGAATCAGCGCAAAACCTATTAAAGAGTTGGGGGCTAGTTCCTGTATTGGGGACGCATTTATTCAATAAAAATAATCATTTTGCGGGTACGGATGCGCAGCGGTTTAGAGATTTTCAACAGGCGCTTGATGCCCCAGAAATTAAGGCTATTTGGTGTGCCCGTGGTGGCTATGGCAGCATGCGAATTGCCGATAATTTAAATTTTGAGGGCTTTAAAAAATCTCCAAAATGGCTGATTGGATATTCCGATATCACAGTGCTTCACAACAAACTTAATAACTTAGGATATGAAACGCTGCATGCGATGATGGCTGTCAATATGGAACTAGACA
>PBQM01000006.1 GCA_002725015.1 Flavobacteriaceae bacterium
GGTTTGGGCCTTGGAATGAAAGTCATTGCACACGATCCATTTATGGAAAAAGCGGCGGTTACACTGCCTTTTTTCGATGGACAATCTGTCACTTTTGACATTGACATCCAAAGTAAAGAAACCGTTTTAAAAGAAGCAGACTTTATAACATTACACGTACCAGCACAAAAAGAATTTGTCATTGGGGCCGCAGAGATTGAAATGATGAAAGATGGGGCCGGCTTGGTCAATGCCGCCCGCGGTGGTGTGGTTGACGAAGTGGCCATGGTAGCGGCCTTAAAATCAGGAAAATTAAGCTTCGCTGGTGTGGATACTTTTGAAAACGAGCCCACTCCTGCAGTTCAGGTTCTAATGACATCCAACGTTTCCCTTACTCCTCACATTGGTGCCGCAACCACCCAAGCGCAACAGCGCATTGGATCTGAACTGGCCACCCAAATTATTTCAATATTGAAATGAAATTCAATTTTTATTTTTTTGAAATCCCATCCTTTATGATGGGATTTTTTTATCTTTGTATGTAGCACCCCAAATCTGTTCTTCAAAAAACATGAAAATCGACCCTTTTGTCCCGCAATTTTCATTTTTCTGACTCAATGCATTTGCTGCTGATAAATAAAAATTTAAATCCTTAGATTTCAAGCTCCCCCTTGATGTTCTAATGGAATGACCTACTTTATATGCTGAGATTAAAATTCTTCATATTCATTTTGGGCTTCACTGAGTTGTCTTGTGCGGAGATGAGTGTAAAAACTATTGTTGATAATGCCGATAAAACTTTGAGTGTTAAACTTTCAGAAAACGGCTTCAAGTCCCAGATAAACATAAAAAATCTTAAATCATGAATATTTTACAACACAAAGAGAAAAACAAATTCACGCTTACAGTAGAAAATGAACTGGCGACCATTTACTATAAAATAGAAAACAAAAAAGTTTATCTCATCAGTTCAGTGGTTCCTTACAGCTTCAGAGACAGAGGGCTTGGCAAAACTCTCATTAAAAAGATTTACAAAAAATTAATTGAACAGGGTTTAAAACCCATTGCTGTTTGCCGATACATCAAAGCTGTTGTCAGGAAAAATATTGACAAGCACAGCTAAAAAAAATATTTATAAATCACAGTCGATTTCAAAAAATTAAAAAAATTAAACAACAAAACAAATAATTCCATGTCTATAATCAACAACCTACTTGGGAGTGATTCAGCAGAATTACTTATCAAGGGCCTGTCCAGCCAAACCGGGCAATCTAAATCGAATATCAGCGAACTTTTAAGTATGGGCATCCCAGTGATCCTTAAAGCATTACAGCGCAATGCAGGATCCACCGAAGGGGCATCAGGCATACAAGCGGCACTGTCTAAAAAACATGACGGCAGTATTTTAAACAGCTTAGAAAGTGTATTTTCAGGATCCGCTGCTGATGGCATAGAAAAAGATGGAGAGAATATTCTGGGCCATATTTTTGGAAATCGTCAAAAAAATATTCAAAATGCATTGAGTAACCAATCCGGCCTTGATGCAGCAACCGTTTGCCGCTTATTGAAAATGGCAGCCCCTGTGGTTATGGGCTTATTGGGGAAGCAGCAACGACAACAAAAAAACGATGCTTTGGACCGCCATGGACTTTCAAATATTTTGGGAAGCCTTGTTGGAGATGATTTTCAAAATAAAAAACAAAGTTTTTTTGAATCCATTTTAGATGCCGATAATGATGGATCAATCATCGATGATTTGGTGGATACAGTCGCTGGGAAAAAGAAGACCGGAATTGTAAACGTCTTCGGAAAAATGTTTAACAAAAAATAACAATACTGAATCCCATATTGTACTATATTTGGGGGCATGATAAATCGCATCACAGCTTTAAAGTCCCGTTGGGAAATTAGAAAAAATTGGCAGTTGCTCTACCCTGTCATTGGAATATTGAGTTCGTTTTATATGGGCTTTAAATTCTCTGCTAAATTTTTGGATGTTTCGCAATGGTTATTTTGGTTGGTCGGGTTTGCCAGCGGTCTTGTGTTTCTGAAGTTGTGCGTATTTTGTATTGAAAAATTAGAAAGCAAATGGATTGTCGATGCGCGATGGGAACTCATCAGGATTTTTATTGTTTTTGCGATAACAGGGTCATCATCTGTGCTTGTGGGCCGACCATTTATCAGTTTGTTGGGCATCTCTAGGCAGACCTTAAATCCAATTTTATATTGGTTTCTGTTTTTAATGATAAGTCTTGTCTTTTATCAAATTCTATTGGTTTTTTGGGGTTGGATCTTAGGGCAATTTAACTTCTTCTGGCAGTTTGAAAAGAAAATGCTTAGGCGTTTTGGTTTGGGTAGATTTTTGGACAAATAGATTTTTATTAATTCTTTGTATCCGGCGCTGCTAAATGGGTATAAAACCACATTATGGTAAAGCTTGGGATTACATCTAAAAATGGAAGTGCTTCTTCAACAAAAACAACAACAGCCGCGATTTTACCTTTTTTACCCTTGTACATATTTGCCATAAGATAGGCAGATAAAGGCGCCCAAACAAAATCGCTTAAGGGAAATAAAAAAGACAAATAACCCAAGGCATCAAAAAAAAGACTGAGCAATAGTTTTTGCGTCTTTTTGAGTTGATTGAGTTTCATTTTAGTTTGAGCTTGTCTTTAAAACGCTGGGTTATCAATTTTATTTTGGGAGAAATGACAAACTGACAATAAGATTGACTGGAATTTTGGTCGTAGTAATCACGGTGGTTGTCTTCGGCATCATAAAATATATCTAGAGGTTCTAGGGTAGTCACTATGGGGTCCTCAAACAGCTTTGAACTTTGCAAATCAGTGATATATTGAGTAGCGGTTTGTTTTTGAGTTTCGCTGGTGTAAAAAATAGCTGAACGGTATTGTGTACCCAAATCCTGACCTTGGCGGTTTAAGGTCGTAGGATTGTGGGTGGAAAAGAAAACTTCTAAAAGATCTTCATATGAAACTTCCTCAGAATTATAATTAATTAAAACCCCTTCGGCATGACCGGTGGTACCGTTACAAACCTCGCGATATGCAGGGTTTTTTATAAATCCCCCAGTGTATCCTGGTTTTAGGCTGATAACTCCTTTAAAACGCTTAAAAACCGCTTCTGTACACCAAAAGCAGCCACCGCAAAAAATTGCTTGTTCCATGGTTTGATATATTAAGTCAGCAAATTTACTAAAAGAATTCCTTAAAAAATTAAATTTTGATTGTACATCATGCTTCTATTCTTTAAATTTACAAACATGATAAAGGCCAACAACATCCACAAGTACTACGGGGAGCTTCACGTTTTAAAAGGAGTTCATTTGGAAGTCAAAAAAGGTGAGATTGTTTCGATTGTTGGTGCCTCAGGCGCTGGTAAAACAACCTTACTTCAAATCTTGGGAACCCTTCTTCCAGCCAGCAGCAAAAAAAAATTTAATCTGTCAATCAACGCGAAAGAAATCAGTAGCCTAAATCCCAATGCATTGGCTAAATTTAGAAATAAATACCTAGGCTTTATTTTTCAATTTCATCAACTCCTCCCTGAATTTACTGCCTTGGAAAACGTTTGTATTCCAGCCTATATCAAAGGAACTAAAGAGACCCAAGCACAAGCGAAAGCCAAAGAGTTGTTGGCCTTTCTGGGGTTGAGTGCACGTCTTGATCACAAACCCAGTGAGCTCTCCGGAGGCGAACAACAGCGGGTGGCCGTGGCCAGAGCCTTGATCAATGACCCATTGGTTGTATTGGCAGACGAACCCTCTGGGAATTTAGACAGCAGCGCTGCTGCCCAACTTCACCAATTATTTTTTAAACTCAGAAAAACTTACGGATATACATTTATCATCGTGACCCACAATGAAGAATTGGCTTCAATGGCCGATCGAAAAATCACCATGTCTGATGGGAAAATTTCCTCTTAAAAATTATGGGACGCTTGATTTTGACGCCCTAAAGGAATTTTTAGAAGCCAAAGTTGATCAGTATAATACAAGGGATTTCATCAGCAGTGACCCCATACAAATCCCACATTCATTTACAACAAAGGAAGACATTGAAATTTCCAGTCTATTGACAGCCACCATTGCATGGGGCAACCGCAAAAGTATCATTAAAAACAGCCGACGACTGATGGATCTCATGGACAATGCGCCTTACGAATTTGTCACCTCGCACAAACAAAGTGATTTAAAAGCCTTTGAGGGATTTGTACACCGAACCTTTAATGCCCAAGACGCCGTACAATTTATCAAAAGTCTAAAACATATTTACATTGTATATGGCGGTATGGAGTCTATTTTCTGCAAGTACGCTGAAACCAACTCACTGCAATATGCAATCCATAAATTTAAAAGCTATTTCTTTGAAATTGAGCATTTAAAACGCAGTGAAAAGCACATCAGTGATCCCCTTAAAAATTCAGCAGCCAAGCGCATTAATATGTTTTTGAGATGGATGGTAAGGTCCAATGAATCTGGTGTTGATTTTGGAATATGGAACAGTATATCTCCGGCAAAGCTGTCTTGTCCACTGGACGTACACTCTGGAAATGTAGCCCGGAAACTCGGTTTGCTGAAACGGAAACAAAACGATGCCAAAGCCGTGAAAGAACTTGATAATGCCCTTAGAAAATTAGATGCAACAGATCCTGTCAAATACGACTTTGCGCTGTTTGGATTGGGATTATTTGAAAAGTTTTAATTTTTCTGTATGTTTGTAGGGCTGATTGCCCTAGATTTTTATTGTCTTCAGAAATTACAAAATTTCATCTTCATTTTGACTTCCAATTTGTTATAATGTCTGTGTTTTTTTCATAACATTAATAACAAACTAAAAAAAATGAATGCATTTGATATCATCAACGATATAGCCACATTCCTACTCTATATCTACTTTACTTTTATTTTTATGCTAAGATTTAAAGAACATCAAAAAAATGTCCGTTGGTTTAATCTTTTGGTTTTAATTTATATTACATTTTTGATGAGTAAAATTATAATAAAATATATCTAAATAATGACTGTTAGATCGCAAACACTTTGCCATCTGTTGCCAGTTCCACGGGTCTAAAAACCGTTTCAGCTTCTGATTTAAACAGCCTTAGATCCTTATACCGTGAAGAATAATGGCCTAAAATCAAAGTGCCTACTTCAGCTTTTTTGGCTATGGTTGCCGCCTGTTTAGCGGTAGAGTGTTTGGTATGTATACAAAGCGACTCTTGAGATTCTAAAAACGTTGATTCGTGGTACAAAGCATCCACCGATTTGATTATTGGAACAATGGCTTCAGAATAGGCCGTATCACTACAAAAGGCATAGCTTTTTGGCTTTACCCCTATAGAAGTCACTTCTGCATTTTTGATGAAAATCCCATCGCGGTTCAGAATATCTGATCCTTGTTTTAATTTGCGAAAATAGGCTTTGTCAATATTTTTTTCTTCAGCCTTTTCTACATTTAACTTTCTATCAAATGCCTTTTCCACAAATAAAAATCCATTGGTATAAATACGGTGAATCAGTGGTATGGTGTACACTGACACCTTATCGTCTTCAAATATACACTCAGAATCCGTAGATTCAAGCTCGTGAAAAAAGAGATTAAAATCAGTCCAAGATTTAGATAATTTTAATTGTAAGGTAATTATATCCTTTATTCCCTTAGGGCCATAAATATATAAATCGGCCTCGCGTTTTAGCAATCTAAAGGTTGAAATCAATCCAATCAAACCAAAATAATGATCCCCGTGTAAATGAGAAATAAAAATGTGTTTAATTTGATTAAATTTGAGTTTGTGACGTCTGAGTTCAATCTGGGTACCCTCACCACAATCAATCAAAAAATGATGGCCACGTGTCTCTAGTACCTGAGCGGTAGTTTGCGCAATAATACGCGGTGTTGCACTGTAACAGCCAAGAATGGTTAATTTCAATTTATTTTATTTAAAACCCTAAATCACGTTGCATTTCTTCCATTTCAATAAGGTCGTAGGCTTCTTTATGCGTTGGTACACATATTAAATCCTCAGCGATACTGTCTGGAATACTTTTTAATGATACAATTACAAAAGAGCGTTTCGCTTTTTGATGAACTTTTGAAATCTGAAGTAGCCTATCAAAAAAAAATAAATCCAATGACTGAAAATCCAACAGCGAAATAATAATATTTTTTGACTTAATTTCAGGATATAAATCATCAAAAGATTTTAAAAATCCCGCAGTTGTCGGCTGACTTTCACAAACCAAAGCCGTGTGGCCTTTGACTTCAAATTTCATTTATGTCTTTATTTTTGAGGCCAACAAATAGGTCACCGCCATTCTAATGGCGACCCCATTTTCAACCTGGTCTAAAATAATAGCATTTTTAGAATCCGCGACTTCACTTGTAATCTCTACGCCGCGGTTGATGGGCCCTGGATGCATGATTACTATCTCTTGGTCAAGCCCGTCTAGAATTGTCTTGGTTAATCCATACTGCTGAGTGTATTCGCGAATAGAAGGAAAATAACTCACCAACATACGTTCGTTTTGAACTCTGAGCATATTGGCGACATCACACCATTGAAGGGCTTTTTGTAAATTGGTTTCAACATCAACTCCCAAAGCGTCAATATACTTAGGAATTAATGATTTTGGCCCGCAAACCATGACTTTGGCGCCCAAAAGTTGAAGTGCAAAAATATTAGAAAGGGCGACCCTGCTGTGTAAGATGTCTCCGACAATAACTACTTTTTTACCTTTTACAGTACCTAATTTTTCACGAATTGAATAGCTGTCTAAAAGCGCTTGTGTGGGATGCTCGTGAGCACCATCTCCAGCATTGATAATACGTGCATTTACATGTTGTTGCAAGAAGTCTGCAGCCCCGGGCTTTGGGTGCCGCATCACTACCATATCAACTTTCATAGATAAGATGTTGTTGACCGTATCAATTAGTGTTTCTCCCTTTTTAACAGAGGACTGTGAGGCAGAGAAATTAATAACATCTGCTGAAAGACGTTTTTGAGCAATTTCAAAAGATAATTTTGTTCTAGTAGAATTTTCAAAAAATAAATTGGCAATGGTGATGTCTCTTAGGGAGGGCACCTTTTTTATAGGGCGATTGATGACTTCTTTAAAATGATCCGCAGTTTCAAAAATTAATTGAATGTCGTCTGCTGTTAAGTCTTTAATTCCTAATAAATGATCGACACTTAATGTGCTCATAATTATTGTTTTAATAAGTAGACTGCATCCTCACCATGCAATTCTTTCCAATTGACGATTACTTTTTCATTGTCAATGGCATCCACCTGGCGGCCCCTGTAATCTGGCTGTATTGGCAAGTGTCTACTAAACCTCCTATCAATCAATATCAACAGTTCAATGCTGCTAGGCCGTCCATAAGACTGAATGGCTGTAAGAGCAGCGCGGATACTGCGACCCGTATAAAGAACATCGTCAATAAAAACTACATTTTTATCTTCAACAATACAATTCATTTCTGTTGTGCTGGCTTCTAAAACCTTGGAGGTTCTTCTAAAATCGTCTCTGTAAAATGTGATGTCAAGGAATCCAGATTGCAGCTCCGATATATTGTACTCGGATTTTAACAAATCCTTGAGGCGATTTGCTAAAAATTTTCCTCTGGGCTGAAGTCCAATCAAGACCGTGTTTGAGAAATTAGAATGTTTTTCAACTAGTTGACAAGCCAATCGGTGAAGGATAATGTTTACTTCGTTGTGATTAAGTAAAACTTTTTGACTCATGATGTTTTCAACTTATTCGAGCGCAAAGGTAAGTCAAAATTTTTAAATAAAAATTCAAGACCTCAGAACAATGTCGTTTCTAAAAGCATAATACTTTTGATGAAGGGCTTATAAAAGGTAGTCAGTACTGATAAAGTTAGATTGTTTTTCGTCTAGCATTTCCTTTAAAATACCGCTGTTATAGGGATTGTCTTTGGCCGCAACAAAAGTTCGGATTGAAAATGAGCGCAAAGCGTCTCTTACACTCAGAGTGCTAAAGGCAGAATCTTTTCTTCCAGTAAATGGGAAAACATCTGGACCGCGCTGACAAGAACTGTTTAAATTCACGCGGCAAACCAAATTTACAAGCGAATCGATTAGAGGCGCTAAAGTGTTGCTGTCCTTACCAAAAACACTGACTTGTTGACCATAATTGGACTCAGCCATATCATTCAACGGCTTTTGAATGTCATTGAAGGTCATAATTGGAATCACTGGGCCAAATTGTTCCTCGTGGTATACATTCATTGTCTTATCAACGGGATATAAAACAGATGGATATATATAGTTGTCTGTTCTTTGCCCGCCTTTGGCATTTAAAACAGCAGCGCCTTTGGACACGGCATCCGCAATCAATCCTTGTATGTAATCTGGTTTATCAACTTCCGGAAGTGGTGTTAACATGGCGCCCTCTTCCCAAGGATTTCCAAATTTTAAAGCATCAACTTCCGCACAAAATTTGGCTTTAAACGCCTGAAAAATACTTTCGTGTATATACAATATTTTTAAAGCCGTACAACGCTGGCCATTAAAGGACAAAGTTCCTGCGATACACTCTTTGACGGCCAAGTCTAAATCGGCATCTGGCAAAACAATGGCAGGGTTCTTGGCTTCCAAACCAAGAACAATACGCAAGCGGTTCTTCTTGGGATGTGTATTTTGCAAGGCATTGGCTGAGTTGCTGTGACCTATGAGTGCTAAAACATCAATTTTACCCGTCTCCATGAGTGGAGATGCTAAGGTGCGACCCCGTCCAAATAAAATATTGACCACTCCTTTAGGAAAACTATTTTGAAAAGCTTCCATTAGCGGTGTAAGAAGCAAAACCCCTAATTTCGCAGGTTTGAAAATCGTGGTATTACCCATAATCAAAGCGGGAATTAAGAGTGCAAAAGTTTCATTAAGTGGGTAATTATAAGGGCCCAAACACAGTACAACTCCCAATGGTCCACGCCTGATGTGGGCATATACGCCGGAGTGCTTGTGAAATTTTGCAGAGTTTCGATCTAATTGTTTATAATCGTCAATGGTGTCATATATATAATCTACGGTTCTGTCAAATTCTTTTTGTGAATCATTATAGTTCTTACCAATCTCCCACATCAAATATTTAACCACTTCATCGCGTTTGGTCTTCATTTGACTGACAAATTTTTCCATACAAGCAATGCGATCTATAACTTTCATAGTGGGCCAAAGTCCCTGACCATTATTGTAAGCTGCCGAAGCGGCATCGAGGGCTTCAAAAGCTTGTTCTTTTTCCAAAAGCGGAATGGACCCCAATAATGTGGGTGCATAATCTACGGTTGATGATATTGTTGAATACACTTTTGAGGTAGCACCGTTCCAGGATTTGAGTTCACCATCTACAAGGTAGGTTTTTTGATGAATGGGTTGTGTAATTTTAAAATTTTCGGGAATTGGATGGAATTCCATATTTGTCAAATTGATTATATACAGGTAAAATTAACCATCTCAATTCTTTATAATTAAAAAAAAAGTTAATTATTTTATAAATTGACAGTGTTTGGACCTAAAACTAAAAAACCCCTCGAAAGATCGAGGGGTTTTTAAAGATATAATGATCAGCCTTATTTTGCGTTCATTTTGTCTTTTAGAGCTTGTAGTGCTTCATTGGCGTCACCAAGTGTTGTTTTGGCTTCCGAAGCAGCTTTTGCTGATTTTTTAGCAGCAGCTCTTACATTTTTAACTTCTTGAGCTTTAAACACTCCTGTGTGAGACGCGACAACGCGTTTAAACTCTTTGCTAAATTCGATGATTACAAAGTCCGCTTCCTCCCCTTTTTTGAGTTTGGTACCATCTTCTTTTTCCAAGTGTCTGGAAGGTATAAAAGCAACAATATCCTCATTAAATTTAACCGTCGCCCCTTTGTCAACAATTTCGTAAATAGAGGCTGTATGCTTGGAATTTAAACCAAATTCATTTTCATATTTATCCCAAGGGTTGTCTTTGGTTTGTTTGTGACCAAGACTTAGTTTTCTTCCTTCTACATCTAATTCCAAGACAACGACCTCTAAATTGTCGCCAACAGCACAAAACTCACTTGGGTGTTTGATTTTCTTGGTCCATGAAAGGTCAGAAATATAAATAAGACCATCAATACCCTCTTCCATTTCCACAAAAACACCAAAGTTGGTAAAGTTTCTTACAATTCCGGTGTGGCGTTGACCAACAGGGAACTTAGAGGTGATATCAGTCCATGGATCAGGAGATAATTGCTTGATTCCCAATGACATTTTTCGATCTTCTTTGTCTAGCGTTAGAATTTGTGCTTTGACAACGTCGCCCACACTCACAAAATCTTGAGCAGATCTCAAATGTGTAGACCATGACATTTCAGAGACGTGAATTAGACCTTCTACGCCTTCGGCAACTTCAACAAAGGCCCCGTAATCAGCGATAACGACTACTTTACCTTCAACTTGATCACCAATTTTAACATCTTCTCCAAGGGCATCCCAAGGGTGTTTACTCAATTGTTTAAGACCCAGTTGAATTCTTGACTTATCCTCGTCAAAATCTAAAATAACAACGTTTAATTTTTCATCCAACTCAACAATTTCACTGGGATGGTTTATTCTAGACCATGAAAGGTCCGTGATGTGTACCAGCCCATCAACTCCGCCAAGGTCCATAAAGACGCCATAGGAAGTAATGTTTTTAACAATCCCTTCAAGGACTTGTCCTTTTTCAAGCTGACTGATGATTTCTTTCTTTTGAATTTCAATATCCGCCTCAATAAGAGCTTTGTGAGATACCACAACATTTTTGAATTCGTGATTGATCTTAACCACTTTGAATTCCATGGTCTTATTGACATATTGATCGTAATCTCTAATGGGCTTTACATCAATTTGTGAACCAGGTAAAAAAGCTTCGATGCCAAATACATCGACAATCATTCCTCCTTTGGTACGACACTTGATAAATCCATTGACAATTTCGCCGGTTTCATTGGCAGAGATGACACGGTCCCAGGCCTTGATAACTCTGGCCTTTCGGTGAGACAATATCAATTGTCCTGTAGCATCCTCACGCACGTCAATGAGAACTTCAACCTTATCCCCTATTGTAAGGTTTGGATTGTAGCGAAACTCATTAAGGGAAATTACCCCTTCAGATTTGGCATTGATATCGATAATGGCATCACGGTCAGTCATGTGTATCACTGTACCGTCAACGACCTGATCGTCTAAGGTTTCCACAAAATTATCGGCGACTAGTTTCTCAAATTCATCGAGTTTTTCGTCGGCGACAGGGTCAATACCCTCTTCGTAGTTGTGCCAGTTAAAGTCTTTTAAAAATTGTTCTGGATTGGTTTGAGCTTCGTTGGTTGTTGTTTCAACAACTGGAGTTTCTTGTTCAGAAGCCTCCGGATTTGTAGTTTGTTCTTCAGCCATGGCTGATTGTAGTTTGTATTCTATATGTGGAATCGGTTGGATTTAATGCAACACATACAGAAGTGTTAGATTTTTTTTGTCTCCTCTCCAACCGTTTTTGCTAAGAAGAGTGCAATAATACAACTATTCCATAAGTTGGACAAATATTTAGCTTTCTGATTTTGAGCCAAATGAACTTTAAATATTTAAAAACGCTGATCAAAATGAAACGTTTTTAAAAAAATATTTTAAATTTAAGCTCTAATAACCCTAAAATCTACAATTATGATAATGCAAAAATACCAGCCTGTGCTGGATCTAGGTTCCAAACTCAACATACAAAATGGAGATGTCTCAGAAGAAAACGGAGTCCTAAAAATTAAAGGTACTGCCAAAACACCTTACGAAAAAAACATTCTTTGGGATGAAATCAAGGCCATTGGCGGTCAAAACCCCAGTGATATCAAAGCTGATATCCGAATTGCTGATGAGAGTGTGTACCACCGCCACATTGTAAAAAGTGGTGAATCTTTAAGCAAAATAGCCAAACATTATTACGGAGATCCCCAAAAATACAAGGCGATTTTTGAAGCGAATAAAGCCGTTTTAAAAACACCTGATTTAATACATCCCAAACAAGAATTGATCATTCCCAAGCTGTAAGTTGTGAAAACCTAAGACTGAGCTTTATCAGTCTTAGGTTTATTCATTGGTTCGGGATTTAACCCAAGCCATCGCTTTCTGAAACTGTTGGTCTCTGTTCATTTTAGAATTGTCTAGAACCATGGCATCTTTGGCTTGTTTTAAGGGTGAGTCCTTTCGAGTGCTGTCTTTTTGATCCCTTGACACGATATTGTCATAAACCGATTTATAGTCTATGCAAGCATCGATTTTTGACATTTGATCAAAACGACGATGCGCTCTGATCTCAGCAGAAGCAGTCATAAAAATTTTGAGCTCGGCTTGTGGAAATACAACAGTACCTATATCGCGACCGTCCATTACAATCCCCTTGTTGCGACCCATCTGTCGTTGTTTTTTAACAAGACTTTTTCGAATGTCTGCAACAGCCGCTACCAAGCTGACCCTATTGGAGACCTCAAGACCTCTAATTTTAGAAGAAACCAATTGGCCATTAAGCAATAAAGCCGGATTTTTATCAGCATCAGTTTTAAATTCAAGATCAAGTTTTTCAAGGCTGTTAATCAATGCCATTTCATCAAATTTATAAGGAGTCAAAAATCTATTTTCGATCGCATATAGAGTGATGGCGCGGTACATGGCGCCAGAATCTACATAGATATAATTCAAGGCTTTTGCAAGTTGCTTTGCAAGTGTACCCTTTCCTGTCGAGGAGTGACCATCAATAGCAATTATTATTTTCTTCACTTTTAAAGACTAATTTGAACCCCTAGAAAACTAGTATTCGAGGCGGCTGAATAACGTGCGTGTGTGTAACTAAATCGTAAGTTATTAAACTTCAGACCAATACCAAAAGAAAGGCCAGAAAAATTCCGTTGCTCTATAATTCGCAGTTCCTCTGCGCGCCTAAAACTATATCCCGCTCGAATGTTAAAACCTTTTTCTGGAAATAACTCCAATCCAATAATAGTGCGACGAATAATATTGGTTAAAAACCCTATTTTCTCTTGAGTTTGGTTCCCATTTAAGTCGGTAGTAGCACGCGCTGGATTTGCAGCGGCAATGGGCCATTGTTGTAAATTTTCGAAAGTTAAATGCCAGCGAATTGGTACGTTCTGGAGTTTTTGACTCAAACCCAAATCAATTTCTAGCGGAAGGGGTTCATTTAGACCTGCATAGGTTGTAAATTGCGTCCCAACATTTCGTATGACCACTGCGGCATTAAAATCCAAAGACTCGTCAATGTAAATTAGACCAAAATCGAAAGCACCGCCCAAAGAAGTATATTGCTCTAATTTTGAGGAGATTAATTTCAAATTTGCTCCCGCATAAAAATCTGAAAATCCTATTTGAAGTGAATAACCAAAAGAAATCGAAGTCTCATTTCCAGTGAAGCGGCCTGTACTGTTCCCGCTTTCGTCATAACCATCAAAACTGCCATAGTTTACATAAGTGACAGCTGCATGAAAAGTTTGTGTTCTGCGATCTACGGTATAGGCATAGGCTGCAGTTCCATAACTTATACCGCCCAAATGATTGGCATAATTTAATGCCAACTGATTGTCCATTTCAACATTGATGGTTGCGGGATTGTAAATACCTTGAGTGACATCGTAATCTACGTTTGTAAGGACCTTACCTCCGAGTGCTGCTTGGCGTGGAGATGATATCAAATTAAGAAATTGATAGGTGGATTCACCACCCAATTGGGCAAAGGCCAACGATGCATTTAAAACGAAAAAAAACGGTAAAAAGATTTTCATTAACTGTCAAAAATAACCAATTCCACTCTAAAACGGTTTTTAAGAAGCTTTATTTTAGTTGGTATGGAAGAGAATTAGAATTTAAAGTTTTTTTGCGTTTAAAACTTTTGTTTTTGTGATGGCAACATCTATTACCTCATGCATTTCAGTAACATAATGAAATTTTAAACCCTTGAGATACTCTGAATTAATTTCATCAATGTCATGCCTGTTGGATTCGGAAAGAACGATTTCCTTAATTTTGGCACGTTTGGCAGCCAATATTTTTTCTTTGATACCACCAACAGCCAGAACTTTACCCCTTAAAGTGATTTCACCGGTCATTGCAAGGTTCTTTTTGACTTTGCGTTGTGTAAATAAAGAAATCAAAGACGTTAACATTGTAATGCCTGCGCTTGGGCCGTCTTTGGGTGTAGATCCCTCAGGAACATGTATATGAACATTATAATCCTTGAAAACATGACCTTTAATTCCAAAGTGATCTGCATTCGCCTTGATATATTCCATGGCTATGGTTGCAGATTCTTTCATCACTTTTCCCAAGTTTCCAGTTATGCTCATGCTGCCTTTCCCTTCTGAAAGAATGGATTCTATAAAGAGGATATCACCCCCCACACGAGTCCATGCAAGACCCGTTACAACACCAGCAACATTGTTGTTTTCGTAGTGGTCACGAGTCAATTTGGGGGCTCCCAAGACATCGATGATGTCTCTGTTCGTAACCCTAGAATCATAAGAGGTTTCCATGGCGATATTTTTGGCGGCATAACGAACAATTTTAGCGATTTGTTTTTCGAGACCACGAACCCCTGACTCTCTTGTGTAACCCTCAATTATTTTTTCTAGTTGAAGCTGATAAATTTTTAAGTCCTTAGATGAAAGTCCGTGTTCTTTGAGTTGTTTTGGCAACAAATGTCTCTTGCCTATTTGTACCTTCTCTTCGATAGTATACCCATTGACATTGATAATCTCCATTCGGTCAAGCAAGGCGGGCTGAATGCTGTTTAAACTGTTTGAGGTCGCTACAAACATCACTTTCGACAAGTCGTAACCCATCTCTAAAAAGTTGTCATAAAATGCTGAGTTTTGTTCAGGGTCTAATACCTCAAGCATGGCTGAAGATGGATCTCCTTGATGTGAGTTTGAAAGCTTATCTATCTCATCCAAAACAAAAACGGGGTTAGAAGTACCTGCTTTTTTTAAACTTTGTAAAATACGTCCTGGCATGGCACCAATATAAGTTTTTCGATGGCCTCTTATTTCAGCTTCATCCCTCAACCCCCCCAAAGAAATTCGGACATATTCTCTTCCCAGAGCCTCTGCGATTGATTTTCCAAGAGAGGTTTTACCGACACCTGGAGGGCCGTGTAGGCATAAAATAGGCGATTTCATGTCATTGCGCAATTTTAAGACTGCCAAGTATTCAATAATTCGCTTTTTTACCTCCTCAAGTCCAAAATGATCTCGATCCAATATTTTTTGAGCGCGCCTTAAATCTAAATTATCTTTGCTGAAATGGTTCCACGGAAGGTCCAAATACAAATCTAAATAGTTGCGCTGGATAGAATACTCCGCTACTTGAGGATTCATTCGCTGAAGCTTTCCAATCTCTTTTTCAAAATGCTGCTCAGTCTTTTTATCCCAAGATTTGGAAGCGGCTTTCTTTTTCATGGCTTCAATTTCCTCTTCGTAACTCACCCCTCCCAATTCTTCCTGAATGGTTTTAATTTGTTGTTGTAAAAAGTATTCACGCTGCTGCTGATTCATGTCACTCTGAACTTTTGACTGAATGTCATTTTTAAGCTCCAAGCGTTGAAATTCAACATTCATATGCTTTAAAGTTTGTAAGGCACGCTGGTGTAAATCATTAATTTCTAACAATTTTTGCTTTTCAACAACACTGACACCCATATTTGATGAAACAAAATTTATAAGGAAAGAATTGCTCTCAATATTTTTGATGGCAAAAGAAGCTTCAGAAGGAATGCTGGGGCTTTGTTTGATGATCTCTAGTGACAGGTCTTTAATGGATTCTATAGCGGCTTTGAACTCCTTGTGATCAACAGCAGGCATGATTTCCTTGATATCTTTTATTTTGGCCGTCATATAAGGCGTTTCACTGACGGGTTCTTCAATTTCAAAACGTTTTTTACCTTGGATGATCACAGTGGTATTACCATCTGGCATTTTTAAAACTTTTAAAATTCTTGCCACGGTACCTACTCGGTAAAGGTCCTCAAATTTTGGATCTTCTACCGTTTCGTCTTTTTGAGAGAGCACACCAATCACTTTTGAACCCTTATTGGCATCATTAATGAGTTTTATGGATTTATCGCGTCCAGCAGTAATGGGGATCACAACTCCGGGAAAAAGGACGGTGTTTCTGAGAGACAGTATAGGGAGTGACTCTGGGAGTGACTCATTTTTTATCACCTCCTCATCTTCGGTGGTCATCAATGGAATCAACTCTGAATTTTCATCAAAGTCCTGAAGTGACAAACTGTCAATTATTTTGTATTTGGAACTGCTCATATTAAATATAGGTCATTATGTCATATTATAGATTGATTTAAATTTAGGTCTTTAAGAAATATTTAATGGTTTTACTTCTTAGTCAAGCCAATTTTAAAGCCAATCACAACTTAAATTAGACAATTCCTGTGCCAAGCTTGAAGCGCACTCAGCTGACGTAGTTGGTCTTTTTAACTTTGTATAAAATGATAAAAGCAACTAAGAAAAAAACGGCAAGTGCCAAAACAGAGTATTGCATCGAGCCTGTTAAAGCCACAAGTAGACCAAAAATAAACATGCCGAGTACAACTGCAATCTGTTCAGTTACATTGTAAAAACTAAAGTAGGTTGCGTGGTCATGGGTTTCGGGCAAAAGCTTTGAAAAGGTCGATCTGGTCAACGATTGAGTGGCTCCTAAAACAAAGCCCAAAACAATACCCATGGCATAAAAATAATTTTCGACATTTGGGAGGCTCTTATCCAATGCAAATGCGATAAAACAAACCGTCGCCCAAATGCCTAGAGTTATTTTTAAAGTGGCTAGGTTTCCTATTTTGCTAGAGAGTTTAGAAAATAAATAAGCACCGATAATTGCTACAATTTGAACAATTAAAATTGTTAAAATAAGGTTGAGGGTGGGCAATCCCAACTCTTCACTTCCAAAAATTCCTGCCATTAACACAATGGTTTGTACGCCCACACTCATAAAAAAGAAAGACAGCAAGAAAAATTTAAGTTGAGAATGTTGCTTTAGGGACTTTAGAACCAATCGCAATTCCAAAAAGCCTTTCCATATATAATCCTTATCAGGTTTGAGATTATAAATGTTATTTGGCAAATGTCTGTAAGTAAATTGAGCAAATACAAGCCACCAAACACCCACCAGAACAAAGGTTATTCGCGGGGCAAAAGTTGGATCTGTAATCCCAAACCAATCAGGTTTCTGTACAAGAATTAAACTAAACAAAAGCAGCAGAACAGAGCCTGCATAGCCATATATAAAACCTTTGGCACTGACCGCGTCTTGCTGTTCTGGATAGGCAACTTCTGGCAAATACGCATTGTAAAAAACAAGACTTCCCCAAAAACCAATACTGGCTAAAATGGTAAAGGTCAATGCCACCCAAAGCGTTGATTCCCCCTTAAAAAAGAAGAGTGCCATGACGGACAGCGCCCCTAATAAACAAAATACTTTGAGAAATTTTAATTTATTGCCCGTATAGTCTGCAATGGCTGATAAAATAGGGGAACAAAACGCCACAATTAAAAATGAAATTGAAAGGGTATAGTCATAAAGCGTCGTTGGGTTCCACAGCATTCCTAAAAAAGAAATATCACCATCATTATTGGCGAAAGAATTGGCCATACTGGAATAATATATAGGGAAAACAGCTGTACTGATCACCAATGGATAAACGGAGTTTGCCCAATCGTAAAAAGCCCATGAGCGGATGAGTCTGGGACTGCCCTTTTTGAATGCCTTCATAAAATTGCTGTTGGTTAGCGAATTTCAATTTAGGGATTTATTTTGTGATATTTCAATTTTTAATAAAACTTGTGACCCCAAATTTTCTGGCTTCTTCCTTAGCGGCGGGTGCCAATAAACGGAGGTTTTCAATGCGAGAATCATTTGATGGGTGCGTACTTAAAAACTCTGGTGGACTCTTTTTACCTCCATTGTTTGATTTCATTCGTTCCCATAATTTGGACGCTTCATCGGGATTATATCCGGCAATAGCCATGATGTAAAGTCCTATTTGATCGGCCTCTGTTTCATGAGCACGACTGAAGGGCAGCATACCTCCTATGTTGGTGCCTACGCCATAGGCTGCGTTAAAAACAGAGCGGTCCTTTTCATCTTTTATAACCAAGTTTCCAGCCACAGCGCCAGCTTGCTGAAAAATTGCAGCACTCATTCTTTGTTGACCGTGATTTGCTAGGGCGTGCGCGACTTCGTGTCCCATGATGGCAGCAATGCCGGTTTCGTTGGCTGCAATTGGTAGGATCCCAGTGTAGAAAACTATTTTACCGCCTGGCATACACCAAGCATTGACTGTTTTATCATCGACTAAATTATACTCCCAGTCATAATTTTTTAAATATCCTTGATAATTATTGGCATCCAACCAACGTTCTGCTGCAATTGAAATGCGCCTGCCAACCCGTTTAAGTGTCTCAGCTTCTTTGGTGTCTCTTATAATTTTATTTTCAGAAAGAAATTTATCATATTCAGCAAATGCCATAGGTAAAAGCTTGGAATTTGGCACCAAAGCCATGGTTTTTTTTCCCGTAAACGGATTGGTAGCACAAGAAGCAACCAACAGCATAATTAAAACAAATAAAACTTTTACTTTCATATTTTTATTTTTTTTAGGACAAACGCGATTTTTTTTAAATAAGACTTCAAATTATTGAACAAGTCACAAAGTTTTGTGAAAAAAAAATATTCAATACTAAAATTACCTAATTTTATTGAATAATATAAAAAAAATGCCCTGCAGTCACCAATTTGTATATATTTTCTTTTGTTTGTTTTTGGCTTGCAAGTCAGAAGCTCAAAAAAAATCGAATTTTAAGATTCAGAAAACAGAAGCGGAATGGAAATCTCANCTCACAGATTTACAGTATTATGTAATGCGAAAACAAGGGACTGAGCGAGCGTTTTCGAGCCCCTATGACAAGAACTTTCTTCANGGTACTTATGTNTGCGCCGCCTGNGAGACCCCTCTGTTTTCNAGNGATCATAAATTTAACTCAGGCACTGGTTGGCCTAGCTTTGACCGTGAAATCAAAGGGAATGTTTCATTTTCTGTAGACTATAATATTGGAATGGCACGCACAGAAGAGCACTGTTCTAATTGTGGTGGTCACTTGGGACATATGTTTAGCGATGGGCCAAGAAAAACTACGGGAAAACGCCACTGTATCAATGGTGCTTCTCTTAAATTTATTACCAGCAATGAATGAAAATAAAGTAAATAAATCGGAAGCTGAATGGAAAAAAGTTCTCAATGATGAACAGTTCCGCATTTTACGTAAAAAAGGAACGGAAATGCCTTTTAGTGGTCCTTTAAACACCCATTTTGAAGAAGGTATCTACAATTGTGCTGCTTGTAAGGCCCCACTCTTCAAAAGTGATACAAAATTTAACAGCGGCTGTGGCTGGCCAAGTTTTGATGCCGCTATCGAAGGACAAGTAAAATACGTCCTAGATAAAACTCATGGGATGCTTAGAACCGAAATATTGTGCCAAAGTTGCGGTGGACACCTTGGACACGTCTTTAACGACGGGCCTACCGCAAGCGGAACCCGTTATTGTGTCAACTCTGTCAGTTTGGATTTTAAAAAATCCTAACGAAACACAATTTAAACTTTACTTTCGTTTAAATCTTCTTTATTTATAGTATTAGGTTTTGTAAATTTGTTGGGTCTAACTACTACAAAATCATAAGACCTATGAGTAAATACGATGTGATTGTTCTTGGCAGTGGTCCAGGTGGCTATGTGACTGCGATACGCGCCTCTCAATTAGGATTTAAAACTGCAGTGATTGAAAAAGAAAGTCTAGGAGGTGTTTGTTTAAACTGGGGCTGTATTCCCACCAAAGCACTTCTAAAATCAGCCCAAGTTTTTGACTATTTAAAACATGCCGAAGATTACGGGCTTCAAGTCAAATCATATGACAAAAATTTTGATGCTGTTGTCAACAGAAGCCGCAAGGTGGCTGAAGGCATGAGTAAAGGCGTACAATTTTTAATGAAAAAGAACAAAATCGATATAATTTCTGGCTACGGGAAAATCAAAGCTGGAAAAAAAGTAGATGTCAATGGAACTGAGTACACTGCTGAGCATATCATTATTGCAACAGGTTCGCGCTCAAGAGAACTACCAAGTATCCCTCAAGACGGAGAAAAGGTCATTGGTTATAGAAAAGCCATGACCCTTGAAAAGCAACCAAAAAAACTAATCATTGTTGGATCCGGGGCCATTGGAATTGAATTTGCTTATTTCTACAACGCCATGGGCACTGAAGTCACCGTTGTTGAGTATATGCCACGCATCGTTCCTGTTGAGGATGAAGAAATTTCTAAACAACTGGCGCGTTCTTTTAAGAAAAGTGGTATAAAAATAATGACTTCAACTGAAGTGACTGCCGTGGACACCTCAGGTAAAGGGGTCAAAGCAACAGTCAAAACAAAAAAAGGAGAGGATATCTTGGAGGCGGATGTATTGCTTTCAGCCGTGGGTATCAAAACAAATCTTGAAAATATTGGCTTGGAAGATGTGGGCATTGTCACAGATAGAGATAAAATATTAGTCAATGACTTTTACCAAACCAATATGCCAGGCTACTATGCCATTGGCGATGTAACGGCGGGTCCTGCCCTAGCCCATGTGGCTTCTGCAGAAGGTATCTTATGTGTTGAAAAAATTGCTGGCCAGCATGTGGAAGCTTTGGATTATGGAAATATTCCAGGCTGTACTTACTGTAGCCCTGAGGTGGCCAGTGTTGGTCTAACAGAAGCACAAGCCAAAGAACAAGGCTATGAGATAAAGGTTGGAAAATTTCCCTTCTCTGCTTCTGGAAAAGCCAGTGCATCTGGCAATACTGAAGGCTTTGTAAAAGTCATCTTTGATGCTAAATATGGGGAATGGTTGGGTTGCCATATGATCGGTGCTGGAGTTACCGATATGATTGCTGAAGCGGTACTGGGTCGAAAATTAGAAACCACAGGGCACGAAGTACTCAAAACAGTGCATCCACATCCCACCATGAGTGAGGCCGTTATGGAAGCAGTGGCAGATGCCTATGACGAGGTCATTCACATCTAAAATATTAAAAATTATATCAAAGTCGGCCTAGTAAAAGTCTTTTTTGCCTACAGGAAACTTTGTAAGGCCAAAGCATAACTTTTCAGGCCAAATCCCAAAACAACGCCCTTGGCGTTCGGAGAAATAAAAGATTGGTGGCGAAATTCCTCTCTGCTATAAGTGTTTGAGATGTGGACTTCAATAACAGGCGTAGAAATTCCCTTGACCGCATCTCCAATGCCAACCGATGTATGGGTGTAAGCAGCGGCATTGAGTACAATACCATCGTAAGAGAAACCAACATCGTGTAGCTTGTCAATAAGTTCTCCTTCAATATTAGACTGAAAATAGTCTAGCTCCAAAGCAGAAAAGTCTTGTTGCAAGGATTTAAAATAACCCTCAAAAGACTGAGAACCATAAATTTCAGGCTCACGTTTTCCCAGAAGGTTCAAATTAGGGCCATTGATGATGATGATTTTCTTCATTTTGTAAAAATACAAAAGTTATGGTATAAAAAAAGGGAAG
>PBQM01000007.1 GCA_002725015.1 Flavobacteriaceae bacterium
ATTTCTAATTTTGAGCAGTCTTTTTTTTATTTATATCCTAAGTTTTGCATTTTCATCGAATCTTACTTATGGCTTAAAAAAGATTGAAACATCTCTCAGCCTGATTGTCGCACCAATGTGCTATTTTCTACTTTTAAGACAGTATCCTGTTAATTTTGAAATTGTTAAAACCGTTTTTCAAAAAGTTTTTTTCACAGCCAACATTGTTTATGCATCACTTTCTTTGTATTTGATGCAATTTTATAAATCTCCGAAGTTTTTATTTAATGATTCGTCATTCATAAGGAGCGCGGTCAATGACATACCATTTGTTGGAGAGCATCCAATGTACATTTCAATTTTCTTCTCTTTGGGTATAATGTGTGGTCTTAGCTTGATAAGCGACTCGAGAAAACACCTCTGTAAATTATTTTTGCTTTCTGGGGTCCTTTTTATGGCGGGGACGCTGATAGCAATCATGAGTAAGGGAATCATCATTGCACTAATCTCAGCGGTATTTTCGACTTGGTTCTTGTGGCTTAAAGGAAGGGGGAAAATTAAAATTATAATGGCACTGATTGCGATTCTCATGCTAATTTTATTAATTCCCAAACAGAACAATCGCTTTTATGAGCTGATAGATAAGCAATCTTTTGAAAAAATAGACCTCAGTAATTCAACCAATGTTAGGTTCCACATTTTCAAAGCCTCCGTTCAATTGATAAAAGAAAGTCCAATATTTGGCTATGGCATTGGAGATGTTCAGAACGAATTGGACAAAAAATACATCAGCATGGGCCTTAATTTACCAAGGGGGAAGTTCAATTCTCACAATCAATACCTTTTTATTTGTTTAAATTCAGGATTAGTGGGGCTTATAATTTTTTTATCCTCAATGGCTTATATTATTGCTGTTGCTTTTTTGAAAAAGGATTACTTTTTTTTCGGGGTCGTCTTATTTTTTTTAGTCGCTTTCCTTTTTGAAAACATTTTGAGCCGACAGTCTGGAGTCATATTGTTTTCATTTTTAATTAGCACTCATGTGTTACACAATTTAAATCAAATTATTGAAGTTGGTAGAAAGACTTGATTTTATTAACAATCCAATATTTTAAAGATTTTTACGCCCCCAATATTATATGTGTTTCTCTCTGTTTAATTGGGCCTTTTTTAGCCAGAAAATTTGAAGTTGTTTTTTATTTGTTTACAATATTAATTATTAATACTTTCGGGGTCTTAAATTTTTAAATTATCAAACCAACATAAACTGTATACTTACCCTTTGAATGATTTACAAATCAACCCTAAACAGCCTACAAAATTATGTATAATACAACAACAATTGGACCTTCACTTCACACACCTTTAGTATTTGGTTTTTACTCGGACATTAAGCGTATGACTTTTATACAGGACATTGCTGTGTTTAAGCGTTTTTTGGTCCAGCTAAACTATAAATTAGAGCGTATTAAAAATCTTATAAGTTATATTGGTACTCATATAATTTCTCTTAGGATAAAATTTATATCATCAAATGAAATATTTAACAAAAATTACAGTTATAGAGAATGTAATCGCAGGCAATTATTAAATAGAAATAATGATGACATTAAAATGGCCTCAGATCAAATAGAAGGGATGACAATGTTTGGTTCCAATTTTGTTGAGTTTAAAGCGGTACCAAACCAAGATGCCGCTAGGAAGGGATCTGTAAAATATTTAAAAGTTAGCTTTTGATTAAAAACATTACAATCATAGGAATCAATTATTTTCCTGAAGATAGCGCCATAGGGCTATATACCACACAGAAGGCCGAATACTTTACGAAAAAGGGATATAAGGTTACTTTAATTACGGGGTTTCCCTACTATCCGCAATGGCGTATTTCAAAAGAGTACAAGTCAAAACCGTTTTTTTTTAAGGAAACCATTAATGGTGTCAGCGTATTAAGATTCAGACAATATGTGCCCTCGAACCCCACTTTTTTTAAGCGGGTTCTACACCTTTTGAGCTTTACGTTTGGAAGCTTTATAAATCTTTTTAAAACACCAAAACCAGATCTCGTTATTTCAATTGTACCATTTACTTCTTCCATTCTTTTGGGATGGTTTTTAAAGCTTATTTATAAATCAAAGCTATGGGTGCATGTACAAGATTTTGAATTTGATATTGCCGCCCAAACCGGCCTTGGCACAAAAACCTCAGGCATTTTTAAAATCCTTTTTTTTATAGAAAAAAAATTGCTTTCCACGGCTAATATCGTAAGCACTATTAGTCATAGAATGCTAGAAAATTTAAAGCGAAAGTCAAAAAAAGACACCTATTTTTTACCCAATTGGATTGAAAAAAATCAGCTGAACGCTGTAAATAGCTGCCACCCTTTTTCGCAATCGGATAAGATAAAAATTTTGTATTCTGGTAATATTGGTGAGAAACAGGACTGGAATTACTTTATTATGTTTTGTGAGGCTTTGGATCCCCAGAATTATGAAGTTATTGTGGTCGGTGATGGCGCCAATAAAAATTGGCTTATTTCCAAAATAAATAAATTCAGTCATGTTCATTACCACCCACCAGTTTCTTATAAAGAGCTTTCTTGTTTGTTGCAAAGCGTAGACCTTCATATTTTGTTCCAGAAAACAACCGTTGTTGAGACCAATATGCCTTCAAAGATATTGGCAATGATGGCCAGCGGCAAACCCTCTTTGGTCATAGGGAATGAACGTTCAGAGGTCAAACAAATATTTGAAAAATCAAATGGCGGCTTGTTTTTTAAAGCTTACTCAGAAGAACTGATTAAAGAACTGGAAAAGCTCACTCAAAATACTTCTAAATCAAAAAAAATGGGTGAGAATGCACGTGAGTATGTAATATCCAATTTCATAAAAGATGAAATTTTAGACGGCATGATACAAAAAGTTGAGGCGCTGTAGTCCAAAGAATTTTAGCCACTGAATAGCTGTTAACTTAAGAAATCTATTTATTTTTGATTGTGAAAATTATTTTTTGATGTCAAAAACAATATTGATAACTGGAGCCGCAGGCTTTTTGGGATCTCATCTCTGTGATCGTTTTATTGCAGAAGGCTATCATATAATTGGGATGGACAACTTTATCACTGGCGATAAACAAAACATCCAACATCTTTTTTCACATCCAATGTTCGAATTTATAGAACACGATGTCACGAATTATATTTCTATTTCACAACCCATAGATTATATTTTACATTTTGCCTCTCCAGCCAGCCCAATCGATTATTTAAAAATACCAATTCAAACTTTAAAAGTGAGCTCTTTAGGCACCCATAATTTATTGGGTTTGGCCAAAGCTAAAAAAGCTCGAATTTTGATAGCCTCCACATCCGAGATCTATGGAGACCCTCTTGAACACCCTCAATCTGAAGATTATTTTGGGAATGTCAACGCCATTGGACCAAGGGGTGTCTATGACGAAGCCAAACGCTTCCAAGAAGCGCTTACCATGGCATACGCACGTTTTCACAAGGTCCAAACGCGAATTGCCAGAATATTTAACACCTATGGTCCGCGCATGCGCCTAAACGATGGGCGTGCCATACCTGCTTTTATAGGACAAGTTCTCAGAGGCGAGTCTATTTCGGTCTTTGGAGATGGACTTCAAACCCGCTCTTTTTGCTATGTAGATGATTTGGTTGAAGGAATATACAAACTGCTTCACAGTGATTTCTCAATGCCAATAAACCTTGGAAATCCTGATGAGATCTCGATTATTGAGTTGGCAAAAGCAATCGCAACAATGGGTCATAGTGCTCAGCAAATATTATACAAGCCTTTACCAAAAGATGATCCATTAAAACGCCGACCCGATATATCTTTAGCAAAAAAAATCTTAAATTGGCATCCAATTGTTCAAAGAAATGAAGGATTGCATAGAACATTAGAATATTTCAAAAAATTACCTAAAGAAAAACTCTTTGAAGTTGATCACAAAGACTTTTCAAAACATATAAAATTTTAGATGAGTGTTTTTAAACAGGGCGGTTATTCATGGTTAATTACTCCCATTTCATATGCTGTTGACCTTTCTATCATAAATAGCATAGGCTTATTGGCCTTTTTTTATGAGACCCCCCCATTGCAGTTCATTCTTATTACCTCTATGGCGTGGGTTACTTCAGCCTTGATTTCAAAATTTTATGATATAAGCCGAAATTCAAATTTTGTAAGATTGTCAAACTTATTGGCCCGGCAGGCAGTTGTTTTTTCATTATTTATGTTTGCTTATGCGGGGATTTTCCAAAACTACCTAATTGGCCCAAAACAAATTTTGAAATATTTGATATTTTGTTTTTTCTTTATTTCATTTTTTAAATACGCTATATTTTTTTTACTGACCCACTACCGTGCCGCACTCAGAAGAAACATTCGAAAAACAATTATTTTAGGTGACAACCAGCGCTCCAAGGACCTTTTTGACTTTTTTGAGGAAACGCCAGAGACAGGTTTCGTAAATACCAAGTCTGTCTCTTTTAAAGGGCCGACGCCAGTTGATTTGGAAGCTCTTTTCTGNTATATTAAAGAAAATAATGTTCAGGAGATTTACTGTTCTTTGTCAGAAATNCCNCCCGATGATTTTAAAGCCATTATTAAATTCGCCGANAACAATTTAAAGGTTCTTAAATTTATNCCTGAACAGAACACCGTTTTAAATAAAGAGTTAAAAAGAGATTTTTATGGGTTGGTACCTGTTTTAGAATTTAGATCTATNCCTTTAAATGAAGCCCCCAATCAAATTGTCAAACGAATGTTTGATATTGTTTTTTCCATTCTTGTGATTGCTTTTATTTTGTCATGGTTAACACCGCTATTGGCCTTGTTAATCAGAATGGAATCCAAAGGCCCCATTTTTTTCGTTCAAGACCGAAATGGATACAACTACAAGCCTTTTAAATGTATCAAGTTTAGGTCTATGGTCATCAATCAAAAAGCCAACCACCTTCAGGCTTCAAAAGCGGATTCACGCATTACAAAGGTTGGAAAATTCATGCGCCAAACAAGCATTGATGAATTGCCTCAGTTTATCAATGTTTTAATCGGAGATATGTCTGTTGTTGGTCCTAGACCACATATGTTGAATCACAACACCGAATATGCTAAAAAAGTGGATCGATTTATGGTTCGGCACTTTGTAAAGCCAGGGATTACAGGGCTGGCCCAAATTAGTGGATACCGCGGAGAAATTGAGTCAGACAATGACATTATTGGCCGCATCAAATTTGATATTTTTTATATTGAAAACTGGTCGTTATTTTTAGATTTAAAAATTATAGTCAAAACCATTGTCAAAGCCATTGAAGGCGATGATAAAGCTTATTAATCAATGAATATTTTAATATTAGGGTCTGGAGGAAGAGAGCACGCCTTTGCATGGAAGATTGTAGACAGCCCACTTTGCAGCAACTTATTTGTAGCGCCTGGGAACTCTGGAACCGCCACCATAGCAACCAATATTGAGTTGGCAGTAAACGATTTTCAAGGCATTAAAAAGGCCGTCCTCAAATTTAAAATTGAGATGCTCATTGTTGGTCCAGAAGACCCGCTTGTCAATGGGCTCCACGACTTCTTTTTAAAGGATCCGCGTTTAAAAAATATTTCCGTCATTGGTCCTCAAAAAGCTGCTGCAAAATTGGAAGGCAGCAAAGAATTTGCCAAAGAATTTTTATTTAAGCACCAAATACCTACAGCAGCATATCAAAGTTTTGTCCCGAGCGAGCTCGAACAGGGCTACGCCTTTTTAGAAACCCTTTCTCCACCATATGTCCTTAAAGCCGATGGTCTCGCAGCAGGCAAAGGAGTTCTAATCATTAACGATATTAATCAGGCAAAAGCCGAGCTTAAGGAAATGTTAATCGCTTCAAAATTTGGAGCAGCCAGTGCTAAGGTTGTCATTGAAGAATTTTTAGACGGAATTGAACTCAGCTGCTTTGTTTTGACCGATGGGCTGCACTATAAAATATTACCGACGGCAAAAGACTATAAGCGAATAGGCGAAGGGGATACAGGTTTAAATACTGGCGGTATGGGTGCTATTTCTCCGGTCCCATTTGCGACCGATTTATTATTGTCCAAAATTGAGGAGCGCATCGTAAAGCCTACCATTGCAGGACTACAAAAAGACAAGTTACCGTATAAGGGATTTATTTTTATTGGGCTCATCATTGTCAAAGGCGAACCTATGGTCATAGAATATAACGTCCGAATGGGAGACCCAGAAACGGAGGCTGTTTTACCTCGAATCGAAACGGATTTAATGGAAATTTTTATTGCCATTAAAGACCAAAAATTAAACCAAATAGACTTACAGATCAATCCCAAGTCCGCAACCACTGTAGTATTGGTTTCAGGAGGTTATCCAAAAGCTTACGAAAAAGGCAAGGAAATCACAGGATTTAAAACCGTTGATAACGCAGTTGTTTTTCATGCTGGTGCAAAGGCCATTGGGGATAAGGTAGTCACGTCAGGGGGACGTGTGATGGCCATAACCGCTTTTGGTCAGAATCACAGTCTAGCACTGGAACAAGCTTACAAAGAAGTTTCAAAAATATCATTTGAAGGGATAAACTACAGAACAGATTTAGGTTTTGACCTATAAATAGGAATGAGAACTGATGCTTTTATCCTCTTCATCATTATCATTGAAGCCCTTAAGTTGTAACATCCAATACACAAAACACACAACAAGAATTGCTAAGAATAACCAGGTCACAGCATTGGCAAACCACCAGTTTTCTAATTCAACCTCCCTCAATAGATTAAAAGGTACAAATAAAAACGTTTCAAAAAAGTCTTGGATTGCGTAAAAAAAATCTTTCATTTGATGCAATTAAATTTTTATCAAAAAATAAGGTTGCGAAAATAGGCTTATATTTATTAAGCAAATATAACCAACTCTAGAGATGATTACAAGAATTTTTAGAATATCTAATCCATTTCATTACGTTCTTTTTTTTACGGCCTTGTTGTCTCTTTATATTTTTCAGCGCTACAGTAATTATATTGATTTTGGATCTATTGATTTTTTTAATGAGACCCTTGCCTTAACATTCTTTTTGCTCACCATGTTTTTGTTGGTTTTTATCATCACTAAAAACAACTTAACTCAAAACAATAGCTTTGGAGCCCTTTATTTTACCCTTCTAATATTTCTGATTCCTCAAGCGCTAATTGACACCAAACTGATCATATCAAATGCGTTTGTACTGCTGAGTTTTAGAAGAATATTTAGTCTTGAAAGTAAACAAAATTTAAAAAAGAAATATTTTGATGCCGCTGTATGGTTAACACTCGCCATGCTATTTTATCACTGGGCAATTTTATATTATGCGCCATTATTACTGACAATTATTTTTGTCTCCTTCGATAGGTTTAAACATTTTTTGGTTCTTTTTTTTGGAATTATAGCCGTTTATGCTCTTGGGTTTTTATTTCACATTATTTTCGGTATAGACCTAAATCTAGTCCACTTAGAATTCCCAAAACACAAATTTGATTTTTGGAGCCTTTCTGAAATTTCAAAAGCCTTTGTAATTATTGTTTTTTTGATAGGGCTTGGCGCTTTTCTAAACCTCATAATTAATCTAATTTTTAAGAACAATAAATACAAAATGGGTTTTATTGTTTTGTCTATGATGCTTCTCATAGGTCTTATCATTCCATTAATTAGTTTTGACCCCTCAATAGGGAATGCGTTGTTTTTGGTGTTTCCGTTGTCTGTGGTCGCCGCAAATTTCTCAGAAAAGGAAAACACATTTTGGCTTTCTAATTTACTGCTGCTGTTAATAATTACACTCGCATTTATAAAGCTAGGCTTCAATATTTAAAACCATTTATCACATTCATAAAGAATTGCATTATATTTGTGACACTAAAAAAGACACGCATGTTCTCCGATAAAGCCAACGCAATTTTCCAAAATGTAATTGACAACTATAAGCGGTTAAATAATGTAAACCAGACTTTTACAAACAAGTATGACAAAGACAAGGATTTAATTTCCCATTTATTGTATAGAAAATGTTGGATAGACACGGTGCAATGGGCTTACGAAGACCTTATCAGAGACCCCAATATAGATCCCGTAGCCGCCCTGGAACTCAAGCGTAAAATAGACGCTTCAAATCAGGACCGAACAGACTCTGTTGAATATATAGACAGCTATTTTTTGGACAAATACAAAGACGTTCAGCCAAAGCCAGATGCCAGTATAAATTCCGAAAGCCCTGCATGGGCAATAGACCGTTTGTCAATCTTAGCTTTGAAAATTTATCATATGCATTTAGAAACGGTCAGAACAGATGCCACTGAGCTTCATAAAGCAGCATGTCAGTTAAAACTAGACACCTTACTAATACAGCGCAAAGACCTATCCACGGCCATTGATGATCTTTTAAATGCCATTTCAATTGGCGATAAATACATGAAGGTATATAAGCAAATGAAGATGTACAATGACGACGAACTCAACCCTGTGCTAAGAGCCAATAAATGATAAGACCCTTTGCCAGGCCTTGAAAAACACATACTGCTTATAAGATTTTCTTCATTAGGGGATGTGGCAATGACCGTTCCAGTTATCGCTGCTTTTTTAGACACCTATCCAAATTGTAAAATATCGGTACTCACAAAAAAACAGTTCGCACCGATTTTCAGTCACTTGTCTCAAGTCGAGGTGATTTTTGTTAATTTCAAAGAAGAGTTTAAAGGAGTTAAAGGTCTTTTTAAGCTTGCCAAAAAAATTCAAGATTTAAAGGTGGACGCCATTGCAGATTTACACAATGTTTTGCGAACAAAAATTTTAAGGTTTTTACTTCCCGGTCACACATTTTTAGTCCTTGACAAGGGGCGCTCTCAAAAGCAAAAACTTATCAGAGGCAGTTCTTTAGAGCCACTTCGCCCCATGCCAGAGCGCTATGCGGATGTATTTCGAGGATTAGGCTTTGAAATTTCTCTTAGCAATCCTCGTTTTCCAAAACCTTTATCCCTTCCTAAAACCGCAAAAAAGCAGCTTGAAAATTGTAAAAAACCCTTTATTGGTATTGCTCCTTTTGCGGCCTATACCTCAAAAATGTACCCATTAAAAAAAACAGAGAATGTCGTTTCTCACTTGTCAAGGAAATACAGTGTTTTATTATTTGGCGGCGGCAATTACGAGGTTAAAATGATCGATGCAATGGCACAAAAATTTCCCGCAGCCGTTTCTGTGGCTGGCAAATATACTTTGGAAGAGGAGATCAAACTGATGTCTCATTTAAATTTAATGCTCGCCATGGATTCTGGCAATGCGCATATGGCGGCAATGATGGGTGTAAAGGTCATCACATTGTGGGGCGTGACCCACCCTTTTTTGGGCTTTAAACCTTTTAATCAGTCTTTTGAAAACTGTCTGTTATCGGATGCTAAAAAATACCCAAAGATTCCAACCTCTGTATATGGCGATAAATATCCCAAGGATTATGAAAAAGTAATGGATTCGATTGCTGTTGAGGATGTTTTAGAGGCTGTTGAAAGGGCGCTTTAAACATCGTCAAAGTCCACGTATATTTTCTGTGAAGTTGGCACCGCCTGGCAACTCAATACCAATCCCTCAGCGACTTCACTTTCGGTCAAGATGCTGTTTTGACGCATTTCTGCAGTTCCTTCTTTAATTCTACAAATACAACTGCTGCAAACCCCACCTTGACAGGAATAGGGGACGTCTAAATCTTCCGCCAGTGCCGCTTCCAGTATTGTGATATCGGAAGCCATTGTAATGGTTTCAGAGGCATCGTCAAATAAGATAGTTGCTTTTACAGCACCAAGATTATTTTCAATGCTTTTATCGACTGCTACTTCGGAGGCTGTAAACAGCTCGAATAAAATTTTGCTCTCAGGAATTTGACAGTCCATCAAAACGGATTTAACAGTTTGAATCATGGCCTCCGGACCGCACAAATAAAAGGCGGCGCAATTTTGAAGGTCTGTAATATTTTTTATAAATGCAGCAGCACTTAACTTGTCAATACGACCGAAATCCGCATTTGAAACACGGGCTTGGCTAAACATAAATTGAATGTTGAGCCGGCCTTTAAAATCAGACTCAAGTGCTTTAAGTTTCTTGTGAAAAATCGTGGAATCGGGTGTTTTATTTCCGTAGATTAAAATACAGCTTTGATCTAAAGTTTCTTCTAGGACAGTTTTAACGATACTTATAATTGGAGTGATACCGCTTCCGGCCGCGAAGGCAACGATCGGTTTTGAGCTCTTTATTTCGGCTGAAAAAGTAAAGCGACCTTGAGGAGTCGCAACATTGAGTACCTCCCCCTTTTTAAGTTTGCGATTCGCAAATGTTGAAAACACACCTTTATCTACTTCTTTGACAGTAACGGTTAATTCACCGCTATTGGGACTCGCACTTATAGAATAATCTCTGCGTACGTTTTTCCCATCAATTAAGGCCTCAATGCTGAGGTATTGCCCGGCCTTAAACTCGTAGGCCGCTTTCAAAGCTTCGGGAACATCAAAACACAAGCTAACAGCCTCTTTTGTTTCTCGAGCGATATCTTTTACTTTAAGCGGGTGAAATGTGGCCATAAAATTTGTTTTCACAAAAATAATAAAGTTCTGCTGCAAGGAATTGTTAACAGACCGCTAAAATTTTGATAATTATTGAAACCTTAGGTGTTACAAAAAATAGTAAAATAATTTAAAACATTAGATTTATTCAAAAAGATGAGTATTTTTACAAACTTTGTATAACATTAACGGAGTTTTCAAGTTATATATTAAAAATTAATTACGCATTGAAAAATATTTATAGGCCTGTTACATTATTATTGTGTCTAACTCTTTTAATCTCTAGTTGTTCTAGAAAAAAAGACCGTTTTTTAAATCGCAATTGGCATACACTAAACACCAAGTACAATGTGCTGTTCAATGGCGAAATGGCTTTGATTGAAGGGCATAAAGAAATTGAAGCATCCTACAAAGATAATTATTGGAAAATTTTACCAATCGAACGCTTGGGTGTCAAAAAAGCCTTTTCTTTTGATGAAACCCCACAGAGCCCCAATTTTGAACGCGCAGAAGAAAAAGCCATCAAGGCTGTTCAAACGCATGGGATGAAAATCAAGGGAAAAGAAAAAAACACCCAAATTGATGAAGCTTACATCCTATTGGGCAAGGCGCGCTATTTTAGTGGCCGATTCATCCCCGCCATAGAAGCGTTCAATTATGTGCTTTTTAAATATCCTGGAAGCAGCAATATCAATGCCGCTAAGATATGGCGCGCCAAAACGAATTTAAGATTAGAGAATGAGGCCGTTGTTTTAAAAAATTTAAATTCAATTTTGTCGAAAAACAACATTTCGGATGAAAATAAAGTGGAGGCCCATGCAACTTTGGCCCAAGCTTTTATAAATCTAGAGGTGTCGGATTCTGCCATTGTTCATTTAAAAAAAGCTGCTGAGATCACCAAGGATGATATGTTCAAGGGCAGATTGCATTTTATAAGAGGCCAGCTTTACAACAAGAAGGGCTTTTTGGACAGCGCCAATTCGGCCTTTCAAAAGGTCATAGATTTGAAACGAAAGCTGCCAAGAGCTTATAGGGTCAATGCCTTTTTGGAGCAAATTAAAAACTTCGATTACAATCAGGGCAACCTGTCTGCATTGTCGGAGTTTTTTAAAACTCTTGTCGAAGATCGGGAAAATCGCCCCTACTTAGACCGTATTTATAACGTCATGGCAAATCACCATTTAACACTTGAAAAAGATTCCATGGCCATTGTTTATTACAATAAATCACTTCGAACTAAGTCTCAAGACTTGTATTTAAACGCCCTGAATTATCACAGCATTGCGGATCTTTATTTTGAGGCCTCCAATTACACTTTGGCAGGCAATTATTACGACAGCACTTTGACCAATTACAGCAAAAACACCAAGCCTTACAGGCAAGTAAAGAAGCGCCTAGACAATCTTCAAGATGTTATTCTTTACGAGGGCATTGCTCGTACCAATGACAGTATTTTAAATTTACTTGCCATGCCAAAGGAGGCGCTCAACAGTTTTTTTATGGATCATATTGAAACTTTAAAAGAGAAAGAAAAGGAAGAGAAAGAAAGAGACCAAGAGAAGCGCATCCAATCCCAAGGCACAGACTTAAAAACTGACTTGGCACTCTTAAAGAATAACAAGGGCGGTGGTTTTTATTTTTACCAATCTACAACTGTGGCCTATGGTAGGGGAGAATTTTCAAAGCTGTGGGGGGTGCGTCCACTCGAAGACAATTGGCGTTGGTCTGTTAAAAAAGTTCTAGAAATGACTGAGGGCACAATGCCGATTCAAACGCTTGAGTTTTCAATGGCAGAAACGTTGACACCAATGTTTTTTATTGATCAACTCCCCAAGGAACCAGAAGCGATTGACAGCATTTTTAAAAAACGAAATTTCGCCTATTACCAACTGGGCTTGATCTATAAAAATAAATTTAAAGATTACAAGCGATCAAAGGACAAATTAGAAGCTTTATTGGAACAAAATCCAGAGGAGCGCTTGATCCTTCCCGCCAAATACAATTTATATAAAACCTACGTACTTTTAGACAATGCATTGCTTGCCAACGAAATAAAGCAGCATATCATTCAGGACTATTCGGGCTCGCTTTACGCTCAAATTTTATCAAACCCGTCAGAGGCTTTAGAAGACAACAGCCAGACGCCACAAGCGCGATATAAAGGGCTCTTTAAGGCTTTCGAGAGGGCCAATTATCAAGAAGTCATAGAAGGCTGTGAAATTGAGATCATTCGCTATGAAGGTGAGGCCATTGTTCCAAAATTAGAATTGTTAAAAGCCAGTGCCAAAGGACGCCTTTATGGTTTTTCAGAGTACAAGGCCAGTTTGAGTTATATTGCCCTGAATTACCCAAACAGCCCCGAAGGTAAGCAAGCACAAGACCTTACAGAAAATTTGCTAGAAACGTTGGAGAAATCGGATTTTGAAACCCTGACTTCAGGCAATAATTTTAAGACAATTTTTAAGTTTTCAAATAAAGAAACCGATGCTATTAATGCTCTGAAAACAACGCTCAAAGAAGCGATTCTAAAAGAAGAAGTTTTTGGGCTGAGCTTGTCAGAGGATATATATGACATAAACACTACATTTGTAGTCATTCATGGCTTGAAAAGCATGAGTGGGGCGCTTGGATTCGCAGAACTTTTAGAGCTTGAGGCTTCAGACATTGTGGAAAAACCCTATTTTGCAATTTCATCTACCAATTACCAAACACTCCAGGTTCACAAAAATTTGGAGAATTATTTAAAAACCATTAAAAATTAAATTACAAAATTATGTTTACAGATTCAAAAAAACCAAGATCACAACAAAGCGGATTGTCTCAGCAAAACACCATTGCCCAAGGCACTATAATTGAGGGTGATTTAAAAAGTGAAGGGGATTTTAGGATTGAAGGTGTGATCAATGGCACCCTCATTACCAAGGGGAAAGTCGTGATTGGAACCACTGGATTGGTGGAAGGCAGCTTGAGTTGCAACAATGCGGACATCGAAGGAAAAATCAAAGGGAAGCTCGTGGTTTTAGAGACCTTAAGTTTACGAGCGTCTGCCAATGTATATGGCGATGTTCAAACCGGCAAACTTGCGGTTGAGCCAGGCGCGACCTTTAACGCCAACTGTCAAATGAAAGACTCTGTTAAAGAACTTAAAACCGAGTCAAAACCAAGCCTACAAGCCAGTGCCAAAACAGGACAAACCGCTTAAAAATTTTGCAGCGCTTTCTGGACTTGGAGTTCAGATGGGCATTATTATATATGTTTTGGTCCGCATAGGCAAATGGCTTGATGCATATTTTAACCTTCCCAAAAAAATTTTTGTAGCCATTGGCGCTATTACAGGAGTAACTTTAGGGCTTTATGTGGTATTAAAACAACTCAAAAAGATTCAAAATAAATGAATTCCGAATCAAGAGAATTTTCAGCTAGAGTGCTTGTTTTTTTGAGTGCCGCATTCGCCATTCACATGCTTGTAAATACACTGATGTCTGTTCCGGCATTTCAACATCAAATATTGGCATCTTACGCAATTAATACCGCCTTGGCAGTTGGTATTTTTTGGGGCTTAACAAGCTTAAAAAAAAAGTACAACAACCAAATTGGCTTTCTTTTTTTAGCCAGCAGCATCGTCAAATTTTTGGTGTTTTTTTTAATATTCTACGGCCCCTACAAAGCCGATGGGGAAATTGTCTTATTAGAATTCACTTCTTTTTTTATTCCCTACACAATTTGTCTTGTTCTAGAAACATTTTTTCTCAGTAAACATCTCAACAAAACTTAGAAACAGCCGCCGTTAACTGCAGGCCTATTGACTTAAAATAAAGTCCTTAAAATTGTTTTTGTTTTTGATAGAAAACCATAACTTTGCAGCGGTTTTATATTACTGTAAAAATCTGCAATGCGAAGCAAATTAACTTTCAAAGCGGTTACGTTTTTTTTCTTTTTTACACCATTTTTGTTAATGGCGAAAGGAGAGGCTCCAAAGACAGATAAAAAGTCAGAGATCAAAGCCTATATTCAGCACCACCTTCAAGACTCTTATGATTTTAGTTTGTTTTCATATACAACAGCGAAGGGAGAGCACAAATATATAGGCGCAGCGCTTCCTGTAATTTTATGGGATGAAGGCCTAAAGGTTTTTGCGTCGTCTAAATTTCACCATGGTGAAACTCTTGCCGAGGTAGACGGAAATTATTACAAACTATACCACAGCAAAATATATAAGACCGATGCTGAGGGCACTATCAACTACGACGATCACAATCACCCCACAAATGCAAAGCCGCTAGATTTTTCTATCACCAAAAGCGTGGCGATGATAATGATCACAGCGCTGCTTATGTTTTTCTTATTTAAGGGCCTAGGCAGCTCTTATGGGGACAATAAAGGAGTTGCAACAGGCGCAGGTCGATTTTTTGAACCCATTGTTCTTTATATTAGAGACGACATTGCCATTCCAAACATTGGAGAGAAGAAATATATGCGTTATATGCCATTTTTACTCACTGTATTTTTCTTTATATGGTTTTTAAATATTTTTGGATTGACCCCACTTGGTGTCAATGTCACAGGCAATATTGCAGTGACTTTTGCATTGGCATTATTGACATTTTTAATAACAAATTTAACAGGAACAAAAGACTACTGGAAACACATTTTTGACCCCCTAGGAGATTCTATGCCTTGGTATGGAAAAGTTCCTTTATACATCATATTAATCCCCATTGAAGTGTTGGGGATATTTATCAAGCCGTTCTCATTATTAATTCGTTTATATGCCAATATGCAGGCAGGACACATTGTATTGATGAGTTTGATTGGTTTGATGTTTTTGTTCAAAAGTTGGTTGGGAAGTCCATTGTCCTTTGGATTGGCCTTTGCCATCTCACTTATTGAAATACTCGTAGCATTATTACAAGCATATATTTTTACAATGCTTTCTGCTTTATATTTTGGTTTTGCTTCTGAGGAGCACGAGCATCATGATGAAGCGCACGCTCATTAGTTTGAGTAATTGATTAGAATGTTTAATTTTTAAATACACACATATGGAAATTCCAGTAATGGTAGGTGCAGGTTTAGTTGTTATCGGAGTAGGATTAGGAATTGGTAAAATCGGTGGTTCCGCCATGGAAGCGATCGCTCGCCAGCCTGAAGCTTACGGAAAGATTCAAACAGCGATGCTTATTGCAGCAGCCTTGATTGAAGGTATTGGATTTGCGGCATTATTTGCAGTATAATCACAACCCATAAACAACTTTGCAGCGGTTGGTTGCAAGGTTGTTTTAATTAAATTTAAAACATCATCATAATAAAATTATTATGGAAAAATTATTAGAAGAATTCTCACTGGGACTGTTTTTTTGGCAAACCATACTTTTTGTAGGCCTTTTAATCTTACTCAAGAAATATGCCTGGGAGCCAATTCTCAGTGCTGTTAACGAGCGAGAGGAAGGCATCAAAAATGCATTGAGTGCAGCAGAGAACGCCAAAAAAGAGATGGAAAATCTTCAAGCGGACAATCAAAAGCTTTTAAAGGAAGCACGCGCAGAGCGTGAAGCCATGCTTAAAGAGGCCCGCGAGCTCAAGAACAAGATGATTGACGATGCCAAAGGTGAGGCAAAACAAGAAGCTGCTAAATTAATAACAATGGCACAGGCCGCTATTGAAACTGAGAAAAAAGCAGCCATTTCAGATTTAAAGTCACAGGTTGCAGATCTTTCTATATCTATAGCCGAAAAGGTATTAGGGGAAGAATTGTCAAGCAACGCAAAACAAGAAAAATTAGTAGAGTCCATGCTGGATGACGCTGGTTTAAACTAAAGTATATGTCAGGGACTAGAGCAGCCATTCGATATGCCAAAGCCATCTTAAGTGTGGCCCAGGACAACAATACCACAGCGAAAATTCAAATTGAAATGAATCAAATCGCTGCGGCCATTGCCATGAGCCCTGATTTAAACAGTGCTTTAAAATCACCGATTGTAAAAATGTCTGAAAAAACAGCTGTTTTAGACCACGTTTTTAGCAATTCAAGCTCTGAAGTTAAGGCCCTGTTTAAAACATTGACAAAAAACAAACGCATTGATTTGTTAGAACTTATTGCCCAAGAATACAACCGTTTATTCGACCAATTAAACAACAAAGAAAAAGCAACGGTTACCACTGCAGTCCCTATGACCCCAGCATTGGAAGAAAAAGTCTTGGAAAAATTAAAAAGCTTGTCAACTAAAGAAATCAGCTTGACAAAAATTGTAGATGAAACTATCTTAGGAGGCTTCATTTTACGGGTTGGAGATCAGCAATACAATGCCAGTGTCTCCAACCAACTAAACGAGTTAAAAAGTAAATTTCAAATGAATTAACAAGTGCCGCAGCGCTCTTAAAGATAAAAATAAATTAAAATGGCAGATGTAAAAGCAGCTGAAATCTCAGCAATTTTAAGGCAACAACTTTCAGGATTTGAAGCCACCGCTTCTTTGGATGAAGTAGGGACGGTCCTCACCGTAGGAGATGGAATTGTTCGCGCCTATGGTCTTTCCAA
>PBQM01000008.1 GCA_002725015.1 Flavobacteriaceae bacterium
AGTTGTGCTTATAGTGAGTCCAATATTTTGAGAAAACCAATGGCTTAGTCCCAAAGTTCCGTTAGCAGTGAGGGCGCCAATTTTAGCATTTGATTTCCCAACATTGTTATTGTTATATTCTCCTTCCTGAATCCAACTGTATCCACCGCCAATACCTACAAAAGGTTCAAATCTTTTAGATTTGATAAGCTTGGCAAGGCTATACTTAAAATTGGCATCAATTCCATAATACATTAAATCGTCAACATTTGCATCACCCCATTTTTCAATTCTATTAATTGAGCCTGTCAATCCAAGGGACATATTGTTTCCAATGTATTTGCTGAGACTTAATGTGGACAATGAGGGCATAATGTTCCAGTGCTCAGAAACTTTAAAAAATTCACTGAACAGCTCTCCTTGTGGAGCGGCCTCCCCAACTGGGAATACGTCCACCGCATTTAAACCAACAGTCAATTGCCAAGAGTTATCCTCATTTTGTGCCAAAGCAAAGCTTGGGATTAAAACCATCAATATAAATACTTTAGTAATTTTTTTCATAATCTAAAATCATTTTTAAAATAAATCACAAAGGACGCTTGAAAGTTCTTATAACACTAGCCCTATGTAACAAACGGGCATATGACGTAACAAACGGCGAATTGACGTAATAATCGGTCTAAACATGAAATTTATTTTTTTTTAAGAAAATTTATGTTTATTGTCAATAGTAATACTATTATATTTGCAGTGTTTTACTATGGAAAGCTTAAACATTCGAATCAATATCAGCCCAACTCTTTACTCCAAAGACCCTGAGTCTTCTGAACTGGGAAAAGACATCATTTCCAAAAGTATAGAGATGATCAACGAATTGGGCTTTGAAGCCTTTACCTTTAAGAAGCTAGGAGATGCCATAGGCTCTAACGAAAGTTCCGTCTATCGTTATTTTTCCAATAAACACAACTTGCTAATTTATTTGGCCAACTGGTATTGGAGTTGGATGGACTATAAAATTTTATGGCACACCAACAATTTAGAAAACCCCAAAATAAAAATCAAAACAGCTATTGAGTTGCTTTCGGCAGACATCAAACAGGACAGTGACTTTTCCTTTATCAATGAGATTTTATTAAACAAAATCATCATTACGGAATCTTCAAAGGCCTATCACAGCAAAGACATTGACATTGAAAATGAAAAAGGATTTTTTAAGACCTACAAACAGCTTGTTCAAAGGGTTAGCGGATTTATTTTAGAATACAATCCTAAATTTGAATTTCCTCATATGCTGGTATCAACGGTTATTGAGGGCGCTCACAATCAAAGATTTTTCGCGGAGCATCTCCCCTCTTTAACCGATTTTAAAGAAGGTGAAAACAACATCATTAGATTTTACACCGAGCTTGTATTTAATACTATAAAATGAATAAAACGCGTTTGTACCGATTTCAAAAAACTGCTTTTTTAATTGCAGCAACATTGCTCTTCAGTATGATTTCTGAACCACTTTCAGAACTTCTGGATGTTCCGTCAACGCTCACTGCAATCGAATGGAATGATGGCGGTGATACCAGCGAATCAGAAAAATCGGAAGCAGAGGAATTCGAATTTGAAAAAAGAAACCCAGTTGATGATGAGCATTGGTCAGAGCTCAATTTTAAAGACTTTATAAAGCTAGCCAGATCACGTGAAAACCAATTTAAAAATTCTTTTATCACAGATATATTATCGCCACCTCCAGAAATTGAAACCTAAAAGTGTCCTGCACTCAAAACTGCATATTTCAAACATCAAAACCATTTTTTTTTAACTAAATAGACTATTGAATTAAGTCATGAATCATTTACATCCATTTAAAAATTTTAAGGCCGATATACCGGCAAGTATTGTTGTGTTTTTTGTTGCATTGCCGCTTTGCTTAGGCATTGCATTGGCCAGTGGGGCTCCATTATTCTCAGGACTCATTGCGGGAATCATTGGAGGTATCATCGTCGGTGCCCTCAGTGGCTCAGCCATAGGGGTAAGCGGCCCCGCCGCGGGACTTGCTGCCATTGTTTTGGTCGCTATTACCACCCTTGGAGGGTTTGAAAACTTCTTACTGGCCGTTGTTTTGGGCGGTGTTATCCAAGTCGTTTTTGGCCTTCTCAAAGCCGGCGTTATTGGATATTACTTTCCCTCCTCTGTGATAAAGGGCATGCTCACTGGAATTGGAATCATCATTGTCATCAAACAAATCCCCTATTTTTTTGGGTATGAAAAAGCTTTGGCTGAAAATGCCAGTTTTAACGAAATGTTCAATTTTATAAGTCCAGGTGCAACCCTTATCGCTTGTATTGGATTGGCAATTTTGATCATTTGGAATGTATGGCTGTCAAAGTCTTATAAGATTTTCCAAATTGTTCAAGGACCTGTTGTAGCGGTAGCAGTTGGAATTGTATATTATATTTTAACCAAAGACAACAGCGTTCTGGCAATTGACACTGCAAAGCTTGTCAGTGTCCCAACACCAGACAACTTCTCTTCATTCTTAGGACAATTTAGAAGTCCTAATTTCCGTGAAATTACAAATCCACAGATATGGGTGACTGCTTTCACTATTGCACTTGTGGCCAGCCTGGAAACACTTCTATGCGTAGAAGCCACCGATAAACTCGATCCCAGAAAACGGGTGACCCCAACCAATAGAGAGCTTTTGGCACAAGGCAGTGGAAATATCATTTCTGGTCTTATTGGAGGGCTGCCCATCACCCAAGTAATTGTACGCAGTTCAGCCAATATACAGTCGGGAGGAAAGACAAAAATGTCTGCAATTATTCATGGTTTTTTACTGTTGATTTCTGTTTTGATCATTCCGAAATTATTAAATATGATTCCATTGTCTGTTTTGGCAGCGGTGCTTTTTATTGTGGGCTATAAATTGGCAAAACCCGCCCTTTTTGTAAGTATTTACAAACAAGGTTGGAAACAGTTTGTTCCCTTTATTGTCACGGTGATTGGAATTATCTTTACAGACTTGCTGGTTGGCATTGGAATGGGACTGGCAGTTGGAGTGGTCGTTGTTTTATTTAAAAGTTACCAAAACTCTCATTTTCTAAATATCGAAGACAATAGCAATGGTGATAAAAAAATAAAAATGACCCTTGCTGAAGAGGTTACCTTTATCAACAAAGGAGCCATTTTAAAGGAGCTAGACCAGATTGCTACAGACTCTAGTTTGGAGATAGATGTTAAAAAAACCAGGTTTTTAGATTATGACATTATTGAAATATTAGAAGATTTTTCTTTAAAAGCAAAAAACCGCAATATTGACATCACTTTAATCTCGGAACGAGGCAACGTCAAGAACCCTGAAAGTATTATTGAATTTTTTAAATTACGTCCAAAAGCCTAAACTGTGAGTAAAAAAATAAAATATTGTGTTGGACTTTTTTTGTTTGGGGCCTTATATTTAAGCGCACAAAATGATACAGGAAACTGGTTGATGTATTTTGGAACAAATAAAATAAGTGAAAAATTTAGCATTCACTCTGAGGTTCAGTACAGAAATCATACCATCAGTCCCACAAATATTGAACAATTGTTGCTTAGAACAGGGCTTAATTATCATTTTAACCCCAAGGCCTTTGCCACTTTTGGTTATGCCCATATTGGGAACCATTTGTATGAATCCGACCGAAAAAGTCCAGAAACCGAAGAACATCGAATTTGGCAACAGTTTCTAACGACCAATAAGATCGGGCGCGTAAAATTTGAACACCGCTACCGCGTGGAAGAGCGCTTTATCGAATCGGATTTTAAAATGCGTTTTCGTTACCGCTTGATGTTATTTGTTCCTATAAACCGTCCGACTTTAGAAGAGGGCAGCTTGTATATAGGGATTTACGACGAGCTNTTTATCAATGACAAAGCCCGCTTTTTTGATCGCAANAGGCTCTATTTAGGTCTTGGGTATCAATATGCTGGCAATATGCATTTTCAGCTGGGCGTTTTAAGACAAGAGGNGCAATCGGCAGCAAAAACATTTTTACAGTTCGGATTGATATACAATACAGACCTGAGCATAAAAAAAACTATTAAAAAAGCCATTGGGAAAAAGATTAAAAATTAAATATAAAACCTAAATTAAATAAATATGATTACAAAAGAACAAGTATTAGAGGCCCAAGAAAAATGGGGCAATGGCGTTGTTAAAATTGGCGCTTTAAAAGACACAAGAACAGAATGTGAGACTTTTGCATCCGCCTTTTTAGACGCGCGCTATGCTTTTGATACGGCCGAAGTATTGTTTAAACCCACCAAGTGTGAGTTAGAACAATTTAGACCTTCAAAAGCTGAGGCATTGTCCTACTTTATTGCAGGAGACGACAGAGCTTGTGGAGAAGACAAAGGATTTGCAATCCAACCATGGACAAAAGTTCGCTTTGAAAACTCTGGAATGATACTTGAAGAAAAAAGAGCCATCGCCATGGGGAACTATTTCTTTACGGATTTAAATGGAAATGAGGCTAAAGTAGAGTATACTTTTGGCTATCAATTGGTAGACGGTGATTTAAGGATTGACCTTCACCATTCTTCATTTCCTTATATCGCAAATGCCTAAATAATTTGGGGGATTTATATTCAAATCTGTGATCAAAGGACTTCTAATTGCTGTTGTTTGCTTATAAATTTGAGTGCTAAATCCCCTAAACTTTTACCATTCTGCTTGTAGCGCCAGGGCCCATGACCTTGACCCTTCAGCGGATATAGAATATAGGGGGCTCCGGTTGTTTTATAAACCGCCTCTAAATCTTTCGCTTTTTGATAAGAAACTGTTGGGTCGTCCGTGCCGTGCGCAATAAACAATGCTGGGTTATTCTCATTGTAGAGTTCTTTGTTGTACAAACGGCTGATGGCATCTACACCGCCTTTACTGCCCCAAAAATCTAAAACTGTTTTGACTTTGTAAGTTTGGTTGAGGTTTGTGGTCAATAGCGTAGGATCTGCTTGCACACTTAATTCATCTTTAAAATCAACAGTGTTAGAAATCCCAACTGCTATGGCAGCCACGGCACCCGCTGAACCGCCACCAACAGTGATATAACCTGGATTAATACCCAATTCGTTTTTATTAGCAACAATCCATCTAATGGCCGCTTTGGAATCCCTTATAGCAGGATAAGACGCCTTGGCTTGATTCTTTTTGGAATTGGAAGAGCTTCTTAGGTCTACCATTGTAGCCCATGCTTTAGGGAGGCTACCGAAATGCCTCATAAGTCGGTAATCAATATTAAAAACAACCCAACCACGACTGGCAAAAAAATTAGATAAATCAATAAATTGAGACCAATCTTTGGTTCCACTTCTAAAACCCCCACCGTGAATTAAAACCACAACCGGGCGATTTGAAAGGTTGTTTTTAGGACTGTAGATGTCTAGCTTTAAAGCCATTTCCGTAGGGTTTTCAAATGCAAAGGAGTCGTGACTTAGGCCATAACCATAGGTAATATCGCGCTTGACTTCTACTTCATAAGCGGGCTCATAAAAAACCTTAGATACCGCTGCTTCTGGTGTCAAAGATTCTTTGGGACTTGTAGGAACGCTGGTAAATAGCAGAGACATTAAAAAACTTACAAATACGGGGTTTAAAGCCATTTTAAATAAAATTTTAAAAGTCTACAATCTAGAAATAAACCTTAAAATTGTGAATTTAAACTAAATATGTAACTTTAAATATTATTAATATAGAAAAAGTTGTTTGTGTAGATTAACTCAGTCTTACAATAAAAAACCTGCAATTAAAGTTGCAGGTTTTTTATTGTAAAGAAAGGTTTTAAATTACAGGCTTATTATTCTTTCATTGATTCAACAAATTGGACTTCAGCAATTAATTTACTCTGGTCACTGTGCAACCACGTATTTACAATCAATCCATCCTTCCATTCGTATCCAATGTGGACGGGGACTTCAATTACAGTCCCGCTGGCTTTTCCAGTGGCTTTCCATGTAAACCATGCTTGAGAAAAGGTCCCAATCTCAGGATAAGTAACCGTTTGAACCCACGCTTTATCTTCACTGTCGCCAAACTGCATTGAGATGTCATCAAAAAGCTCATGATGCATTGCAATATTTTCTAAGTTTTCCTCAATTGTAATCGGCTCTACACTGTTGCTGTATACTTTTGATTCCGCTGAAAAAACAGTTCCAATCCATTCATCTGTGTCATTATTCAAATAATCATCATAAGCAGATAAAACGGTTTTAGATTTATCATCATCTAGGGTCACAACGATTCCTTTTTCTGTTTGACAGCTAAATATGGCGGCTGTACACATTACTAAAATTAATTTTTTCATTTGTTATATTTATTGGTTAGCAATCCAAATATAATTAATCGTCTAACATAATCAAATATTGATCTTAAATAATCTGAACTCCGAGTCTTTTTATCTCACAGGCCCTTAAAATTGGGCCGTTTATAAAAATTCACTCTTATAAAAAATTAGAGGTTTTATTTGACTGCTTGGCTCACGCTTTAAGCTTGGTTGCCTTTTTGGACATCGCTATGATTACAGCACTACAAACCAACATCAAAGCGGCAGGAAAAAACTTATGGATTTCATCTGAAACTTTGAAATGCATAAATACAGCCCCTGTCATTAATATTGCAATTATCAAAGCACATGGGATTATAAATTTCTTATAAAACAGGCCTAATAAAAGTCCGAGAGCCGCTAATATTTTTAGCCCACCAACTAAATACATTATATTTTCACTTAAGCCATAGACCATAAACTCATCGAGCATAGTTTTAGCATCCAAGCCACGGTACTGAGTGGGTCTTTCTAGCCTCCATGTCCATGCACTTAAAACAACGATGGACACAAAAACCATTAAGATCTGTTTTAAATATTTCATCTTTTAAAATTTTTAATGTCTATAAATATAAATAAATTAATTATCAAATAAAACAACGAAGGCGCTGTTTCCAAAAGCCCATCTCCAATATAAATACGAGTACCAAGTGCACCCCCCATAAGTAGGGCCAAGGCAAGAGAGGAAAACAACCGCAATTTATAGCTATACAATCCGATGAGTAGACAAATACCAAATACAATTTGAACTCCACCAATTAATTCTCTAAAGTGATCAAATCCATATCGAACAAATTCAGCTTTGTAAAAGGGAAGACTAAGAGTTAGAATTCCATAAATAAAATGGGAAATCCCTGAAAATAAAATGGCTGTTCGCTTCATTTTTTTGTTTTGTAAGTGAGCAAAGCTAACGAAAAAAAGGGGAAAGCTGTATTTTAGAGAATTCAATTAAAAAAACTAAATTAGAATTTTAATAAACAATCGTTTTGAAGAAATATTTTGCATTGCTGTGTATGCTTATTTTTTGTAGCTGTTCACTCCAAAAGAAATACCAAAAACACAATCAATATTTTGAAAGAGAAATTCAAAAACTGGAACCTAAAATAGCCACAGATATACAGCACGATTATCTCTTATTTGTAGGGAGCTCCACTATCAGGCTTTGGGATTCCATTGTGAAGGATATGAAACCTTACAATTGTGTGAGGAAAGGCTATGGCGGTGCACATTATTACGACCTTATTCATTTTGTAGATCGATTGGTCAAAGGACATAAAGGAGCAACCGCAGTACTTATTTTTGTAGCCAATGACATCACAGGCATGCAAACCGATACACACAGCGATTTAACCCCTTTCGAAGTCAAGCGCTTATTTGTAAACATCAGTAAAAGAATTAAAAATCAGCTTGGTAATGAGGTTCCCATATTTGTCATAGAAACAACGCCGACCCCAAAGCGATGGGAGGCTTGGCCTAAAATTGCCGAGGCAAATGATAGGATTCAAGCATACACCCAAAAAAAAGACAAGCTGTACTATATTTCGACAAGAAATTTTTATACAAACGATTTGGGGATGCCCGACAAAAAATTCTTTACAGAGGACAATCTACACCTCAACAGAAAAGGGTACCGACTGTGGGCAGAAATAATAAAAAATGCTGTAAATAAAACCCTGTCTGGAGATTGAGATCAAAAGGCCTTTAAAATAAAAACACGCGTTTAACAATTTGAAAAAGGAGTTCCTTTTACGTTTTAGTTTATTATTTAGTTATAATACAAAATTAATAAATGTAATATTATATTTGTGAATGAAAATGACTGTATGAGATCCCTTGGTTTACTTTTTATTTTAACTTGCTTTTATAAAAGCCTGTGGTCTCAAGATTTACCTATAGATTTTGAAAACAATCAAGATCTATTTACAGCATTTGGGAATTGCGAGTTTTATACCCAAACCCAAACTGACAACAACAGCAATACGGTTGGTGTCATTCAAAATTCAGGAAGTAATTTATATGAGGGTGTTTATCTTGATTTGACACCTGCAGCTAATTTTGACAGTTCTAAAATTGTTCGATTTGATTTTTTCTCAGACAATGGGCAAAACACTGCCGTTCAAGTGAAATTTGAGGGAAGTGACTCTGGATTTGGGGACGCATTTCTTGAAATCAGTGTTCCAGGCAGTGGTTGGTCAACTGTAGAACTTGATTTTTCTCAATCCAACATCATTGGAGCATCAGGAACTCAAAACATCAGCGGTAATTTTTCAAGAATTGCGATTTTTGTTGGGCCAAATCAGTTGCTTTCAGGGACCTTCTATATAGACAATATTGAAGGGGGTGAAAATTCACCGCCGGTTTTTGACAATCTGGTCTGGAGCGATGAATTTGATGATTATTCGGGTGTACCAGATCCAGCAAAATGGCATCACCAAATTGTCCCTATCATCAATGGAAATGCTTGGGCTAACGGAGAAGAGCAACACTATACAGATGATATTTCAAATTCTTATGTCAGCAATGGAAGTTTAAAAATAAAGGCTATAAGGGAAAATTACACCTATAATGGTGTGACAAAAAATTACAGCTCTGCCCGTCTTAATTCAAAATTTGCTTTCAAATATGGCCGCGTTGATGTTCGAGCAAAATTGCCATCTTCCGGAGGAACATGGCCTGCCATTTGGACATTAGGTGCAAATATCGATGAAATTGGTAATTTTTTTGGAAACACCTATGGCAGCGTTGGCTGGCCCAATTGCGGTGAAATCGATATTATGGAACAAAATGGCTGGGATAAAAATATAACCTATGCTTATTTACACTATACCAATACAAATACAAACAGTTATGAAAATACAGGGACCACGACGCCCATTTCTGACTCCAGCGGAACTTATCACATTTATTCGCTCATTTGGGATGAAGATACCATTCAAGTGTTATTGGACGAAAATGTAATTTTTGAGAGAGTAAACACCAATAACATCCCTTACGATAACTTACATTATATTTTATTAAACATTGCAATGGGTGGTAATTTAGGCGGTGCTATTCCTTCAAATTTCACTCAGGATGTTATGGAAATTGATTACGTACGAGTGTACGAGCAAAGTAACCTAGGGCTAGAAAATGCTGTGGCCCATCAAATTAAAATATATCCTAACCCGGCCTCTGCTGTTACCCATATAGAACTTCAAAAATTTGATTCAATTAAATCTCTTTCAGTCATTGATATTACAGGCAAAATAGTTTTAAATAAAACCTCTGTAAATGACTATAAAACGCAGTTGGATATTTCTGCATTGAAAGCTGGGCTTTATATGATAAGAATTGAAACGCCTACAGAAAGTTTTGTAAAACGATTGATCGTTAAATAAAACCCTTTCTCTTAAGCTTGATTATCTAAGGAAGAAAACCAATCAAAGCAAGCTTTACTCATTAAAGGAAACAAAAAAGCCGAAACTTTCGTTTCGGCTTTTTATCTGTACTGAAGACGGGACTTGAACCCGTACGGCCTAATGGCCATTGGATTTTAAGTCCAACGTGTCTACCAATTCCACCACTTCAGCATAAGACTTAAAAATTTGAGCGAAAGACGGGATTTGAACCCGCGACCCCCACCTTGGCAAGGTGGTGCTCTACCCCTGAGCTACTTTCGCGATTTATAAGAACTTTCCTTTGTAATACAAAGGCTTGCAAATTTAATATATTTCTGAGAATACCAAAGTATTTTTTAGGTTTTGTGTTTATTCCTTCTTGGTTAGCATCCTTTTAATTTCGTTGAGCTTCATCAAGGCCTCAACCGGTGTCAAACGGTCTATATCAGTCTCTAAAATATCAGATTTTAACGCCTCTAATAAGGGGTCGTCTAAATTAAAAAAGCTCAGCTGCATTTCGGAATTGAGGTCTTTGACCTTGGCGGTGAGTTCATCGCTTGAATGAGACTTTTCAAGCCGTTTTAAGATTTTTTTAGAACGTTGCAAAACCGCTTGTGGCATCCCTGCCATCTTGGCCACATGAATACCGAAACTGTGCTGACTGCCACCTGCAATCAAAGTTCTCAAAAACAAGACGGTATTCTTTAGTTCCTTGACCGCTACATTATAATTTTTTATGCGCTCAAAAGTTTCAGACATTTCATTGAGCTCGTGGTAGTGCGTTGCAAAAAGTGTTTTAGCCCTTGAAGGGTGCTGGTGTAAATACTCGCTTATCGCCCAAGCAATTGAAATACCATCATAGGTACTGGTCCCGCGACCAATCTCATCCAAAAGCACCAAACTTCGTTCGGAAATATTATTTAAAATAGAAGCGGTTTCATTCATCTCAACCATAAAGGTTGACTCCCCCATAGAAATATTATCACTAGCGCCCACTCTTGTAAAGAGCTTATCTACAACCCC
>PBQM01000009.1 GCA_002725015.1 Flavobacteriaceae bacterium
TAACCAAGGTTCAGAAATTGGACGTCCATTAACCAACACAATTATGACGGGAGTTCCAGTCGCTTTTATGGCTTTTACTAAGGCCAATTGTTTTCCAGGCAAATCCAAGGCTGCACGCCCCATGTTTTCCCCTGCGGTTTTGTCTTTCCAACGGTAACGCATAGAGTTATCTCCAACAACCACAATGGCATAATCAACAGTTGCAGCCTTTTGAGCAGCCGTTGCAATGGCTGTATCCTTTATTTTTCGGATGTTTTCTCCAGAATCGAAAAATTCAACCTCATAACCATTTTGATCACCAACTTTTTTAAGACCTTCAAAAATGGTGGTTACATTTTCATCAGGCTGTGGTGCATGCCAATCGCCCAAAATGGTTTGATTGTTGGCATTGGGACCCGTCACTAAAATACGCTTTCTAGAGTTTGTTTTTTCAAGCGGTAAAAGCCCTTTATTTTTCAATAAAACAATCCCTTTTTGAGCCGTTTCAAGGGCAACTTGCTGGTGCTCAGTAGTAAAAATTCTATTTTTAATCGCATTCAAATCAACCGTTCTGTTTTCAAACAATCCAAGTTTAAACTTTGCGGTTAATATTTTTTCACAGGCCTCGTTCACGCGGCTCAAAGGCAAGCTGCCCTCCTCGACCAAAGCGACAATGGCTTCAGGAAACTTTACACCATGCATATGCATATCCATTCCTGCATTCACAGACAGGTAAGAGGCCTCTTTGAGGCTTCCAGCCACTTGATGTAGGGTTTCAATGCGTTCAATATCCATCCAGTCGCTCACATAAAACCCATTAAAACTCCATTGCTTTCGAAATAAGTCTGTCATAAGCCAAGAGTTCATATGACAGGGAATACCATTGAGTTCATTGTGCGCCGCCATAATGGAGTAGACACCTGCATCAATGGCTTGTTTGTAAGGCTTTAGATGTACCTCTTTTAAGGTCCGCATTGAAACATCCATAGGCGCGGCATTGAGGCCGTTAATAGGCTCACCGCCAGCAATCATATGTTTGGCACATGCAATCACTTTTTCGGTTCCTGTAAAATCATTTTGTTGAAATCCACGAATCATAGCGGCCCCTAGCTTGCCTATCAAATAGGGATCCTCCCCAAAGGTTTCACCCACACGTCCCCAACGTGGATCCCTTAGAACATCAATATTGGGCGTAAAAGCCCATTGAGATCCAGTGGCGCGCATTTCTTTTGCAGTCTGCATACCAATGATTTCAAGATAGGAATCCTCCCAAGTTGAAGCCAATGTAATTGGAGATGGATAGACAGTGCTCCCTGAAACCAAAGCATTGCCATGTATGGCATCAATTCCAATGAGTAATGGTATTTTTAGCCTTGACTCAGCTGCAAGTTCTTGAAGCAAATTGGATTCTTCAGCGGTCAAAACGTGTAAAAAAGAGCCAATCTCACCACGACGGGCCATTTCAGCAACATCATCACTAAATAAGCCCTTGTAAAACCCTTGGGCATCGTTAGAATGTAATTCGTCTTCCGTTAAATTCTCTTCTGCTTTCCGCATATGGTCCAGACCAACAAATTGGTTCATTTGATAAACTTTTTCTTTTAGGGTCATTCTACTCATCAAGTCTTTGACACGATTTTCTACAGAAATATTGGGATTTAAATATCCTGGAGTTTGATTTTGTGAGACTCCAAAAAAGAAACTACCGAGTAAAAAAAGACTGAATTGTATTTTTAGTGTACGCATGATGTTATTGATTGTTGATTATGGCATTTTTAATGACTGTATAGGCTGGGGTCGGCTTAAAATTTGCATCGTATATTGACTGAAAATAAATATTGGGTTTTTTTAGACGCTGTCCTAAATCCCATAGATTTAAAGTAACCACTCCTGTATTAACTTTAGACTGCAAAACATTTATAATTTTCTGATACAATTGCGCTTGTTCTTGGAGTTCTGCTGCTAAATTTGATTGGTCAGTCAGTTTATAATCGAGTTCAGTGACATGAAAGTCCAGGTTGTTTGAGTGGGCCCAATCTATGAGTTCAGATAAATCTTTTAAAGCTTGATCAGTGTTCTCTGTAAATTGACTGGTTGATCTGCTCAGTTTAAGGTGACCCTGCCAACCAATACCATCAACACGCAATCCTTTTGAGCGCAAGTAAAGAACCGTTTCTTTTAACTTATCCCACATGGGTTTTTGCATCCCAGCATTTTGATTGTAAACCAACTTTACATTTGGGGCATATTTGGTTGCAATTTCAAAAGCCTTGACGATGTATTTTGGAAAACCATTTTTGTCAAATCCCATTTTAAGCCATGGATTTTCCCATAAATTGGTCCCTTTTTTTGGGCCAAACCAATTTCCACTAGGCAAAATAGTTTCGTTGACAACATCCATATGTTTTACCATAGGTTCTTGATTGTAGCGTTTGGCAGAGGCCGTCATAAAATCGATCATCACAGCCTCGAGTTCTTCAGCTGTTCTGTGGTCTTCCTTGGCCCATTTTGAAGCCTGAGGACTGACAGGCCCATGTATTCTTAAAGTGAGTTGATTGGCTCTAGAAAATTCCAAAAAGTCCTCAGTACGATCCCATTGCCAAACACCTGGCTGCGGATGTACACGAGATTGTTTGGCTGCATTTGCAGGCGTCAAAAATTTAAAATCTTTTAGAAAAAGTTCTTCTTTTTTAGAGTTGAGCCCGTAATGATTGAGGGTCGCACCAATCTTGAGCTTGTTTTGAGGTTTTTTAATTAAATTTTTGAGAGGTGTTTCGGTCTGTTTGTTGAAGTAGTTGGCCGCTAATTTTTGAAATCTGCGCATTAAATTCGACTTGTCTTCTACTTCGGAAAGATTTTGAGTTTCATTGGGGTCTAATTTATAGTCGTAAAGTTCCTCAGCAAAAATATCACTTTGAAAAATGGGATCCGTACTTTTTTTGTCCTCAATCCATACGCTGTAGCGGTAGCGATCCGTTCGAAAACTATAACCCGTTTTATTGGAATTGGTGTATTGACTTACAGCAAAGGGTTTAACGGATAACTGTTCGCCTTTGACAAGTGGAAGCAAGCTTACCCCATCTAAATTGCTGGGAATTTCTAATCCAGAAGCCTCGCAAAGCGTGGGGAAAATATCTACAAACTCTGTGGGGGAAGTGACTTGAATTTGTTTTTTTATGCTTGGGTCATAAATGATTAAAGGGGAACGGGTGGCTTGTTCAAAATTTGAATGTTTGTTCCAAAGACCGTGATCTCCAAGGTGCCATCCATGATCTCCCCACACCACAACAATGGTATTTTTGTCAAGACCTGTAGCCTTTAGCTTATCTAATATTTTCCCAATTTGAGCATCGACAAAGCTTGTAGCCGCGTAGTAGCCATGAATCAACTTTTTCTGAAATGTCTCTGACAATACAACGCGTTTGTTTTCTGAAACCCCATAAGAAATTTCTGGGGTGATATAAGATCGCAATTCACCGGAACTGTGATAAGCAATACGGGGGCCATTTTTAGAGTCGCCTTGAAAGCCAGCAATCTCAAATTTTGAAGAGTCGTATAAATCCCAGTATTTTTTTGGGGCTGTAAAAGGTAAGTGTGGACGCTTAAAACCTACTGCTAGGAAGAAGGGCTTTGTTTTTTGGTCTTTGTATGAATCTAGTAATTTAATGGTTTGAACTGCCAGAGCGCCATCGACATAAGCTGCATCGGGCGCTTCACTCATTGCAAAAGGAGGCTTGTAACGGTCCCTTACGTATTTACCAAGATTTTTTTCACCTTTGGATTTCGCTTCATTTCTTAAAGCCCTAATCTTTTCCTTTATTTCAGGATTTTGATAAAATCCTATCGCCGGAGGTCCATAAGCACTTGGATAGTCTAATTTGTGTTCTGGTAAAAAGGGAGTTGACCAAGAAGGTTTGTCTCTTTGCTTGTCAACGCAACGTGGATCGAAAATTTTACCCAACCCAACCGTTTGATAGCCTTGTTCCTTAAAATATTGTGGAATGGTAACAATGTCTGGAACCATGTCGCGCATCTTGGTTTTTAAATCTCTGACCTTGGTGTAATCGGGACGTTTACCAGTCATCAAACTCGCCCTAGAAGGGCCGCATATGGCTTGTTGTGTGTGGTTGTTTAAAAATACGGTTGATTTTTTTGAAAATTCATCCATGTATGGCGTCTGAGCCATAAAATCCCCAAAGGATCCAATGGTGGGTTTTAAATCGTCCACCGCAATGAATAAGATATTTGGAGAGGCTGTTATTTCTTGGGCGAAGGCAAGACATGGAAGTCCAATAAAAGCAAAAAGTATTTTTATGGTTTTGATAATCTTTGGTCTTAGTTTGGATTCAAAATTAAAGTTTTTGAAAAGCGATGCAAAATAAAATTTAGCACAAAACTCAATACAAATGAGATTGACAAATTATAATTGTCTAATATAGAGACTAAAATTGTATTTTTAGAAATATTTTTGATTAATTGTAATATATGCCAAAGTCTAGTTTTTTTAATATTTGTCTCTTTTTATCACTGCTTGTATTTTCTTGCCAAAAAGAAAAGGCTAAAACAACCCGCTCAGTCAAACCAAAAGTTGATGGCATGGTTTGGATCCCAGCTGGTATCTTTGAAATGGGAGCCTCTGAATCAGACGCCATGGCGCTTTCACATGAAAAGCCAAAACACGCTGTAAAAGTTGACGGATTTTATATGGACGAAACGGAAGTGACCAATGCACAATTTTCAAAATTTATTGAAGCTACTGCTTATGTGACTACCGCAGAACGGCCAGTTGACTGGGATTTAATAAAATCACAACTGCCCCCTGGAACTCCCAAGCCACATGATTCTTTACTTAAACCAGGCTCACTATTATTTAAAAAAACTAAGCAATCAGTTCCCAATTTATATGACTTTTCGCAATGGTGGCGTTGGAGTATTGGTGCAAATTGGAAACAACCTCATGGAAAAGGAAGCAGTATTATAGGCAGAGAAAATCATCCAGTGGTACACATCTCATTTGAAGACGCGCTGTCTTACTGCCAATGGGCTGGACGGCGTCTGCCCACTGAGGCTGAGTGGGAATATGCAGCAAGAGGAGGAAAAAAGAATAAAATTTATTTTTGGGGGAATCTTTCCAATTCTCTCTCAAAATATGTCAACAGTTGGGAGGGTGAATTCCCAGTCAACAATACACAGGCCGATGGGTTTGAAAAAAGTGCTCCAGTCAAAACATTTCCACCAAATGATTTTGGACTCTATGAAATTTCTGGAAACGTATGGGAATGGACCAGCGACTGGTATAATATAAATTATTATGAAAGCTGTCGTAAAAATTCGCTCACAAACAACCCCAATGGGGCGGACAGTGCCTACAACCCCAACAATCCCTATATAGAAGAAAAAGTAATACGTGGGGGCTCTTTTTTGTGTAATGACTCCTATTGCGCGAGCTATAGAGTTTCGTCAAGAATGGCTACAGATCCAAATACATCCCTAGAGCATTTGGGTTTCAGGACCGTATTGGTGGTAAATAAATAAAAACAATGTTGTTAGAGGGGACCCTTTTTTTTAAATTCATTTCATTATCGAAATGATGGTTTTAAGGAGAATTCCAAGAAGTTAGTTTTATAATTTTATGAAATATTTCAGTATTGTCAAAAACCCCAGAAAATTCTTCAGCTCCAGGGCCAAATGCAAATACTGGAATCAGCGTAGCGGAATGGCCTCCAGTTGAAAAACTTGGAGCTATGGTATTGTAATCCTCATCAATATTTCCATCTGCGTCCTTAATTTTTTTACCCCCTAAGGTAAACCCCCCTGTCTCGTGATCAGAGGTAACAATGACTAAAGTCTCACCATCTTTTTCAGCGAAATCTAGAACGGCGCCAATGGTTTCATCAAAGTCAATGAGTTCACTNATCAAATATTTTGCATCATTGTCATGTCCCCCCCAGTCAATTTGAGCGCCTTCAGCCATTAAAAAAAANGGGGCNTTCTTTTGGTTCAAAAACTTTACACCAAGTAGGGTTGCATCTNTTAAAAAAGTTCCGCGACCGTCCATTATTTTTGGCATACCGTNCTCTGCCAACANAAAGGCTTGTTTTGGATTGTTTTTAATTGACTCAAAATCTAGCAGCCACTTGGTGTTTAAAACGAAACCNTTGGATCTCAAACTGTCTGTAACATCTATACCATCTCTTCTAGAAGAAAAAAATTTGTTGCCACCTCCAGCAAAATAATCCACCTCNGACAAAGAAAGCTGAAATGCAATATCTTCCTCTTGACTGCGGTTGACCACATGGGCAAAAAAGCAAGCTGGAGTTGCATGGGTAATGGATGAAGTGGATACAATCCCAGACTTGACGCCTTTAGCAGAAGCCAACTCAACAAGATTTTCAACAGATGAATGGTCCTCCAAAACTCCAATTGCGCCATTGTAAGTTTTCTGGCCAGTTGCAAAAGCTGTGGCGCTGGCCGCTGAATCTGTTATATCATTGTCAGATGAAAAAGTATGCATCAATCCAATGTGTTTAAAACGAGAATAGTGAACTCGTGTATCTTTATAAAAATAGGCTGAAGAAATTTGAGACAAGCCGGCTCCGTCACTGATGAGAAAAATAACATTTTTGGGGGGTGAGTTGCTGTTTTTTTGAGAGTGATATTCCTTACAATTTGTAAAAATAAGAGAGAAAATAAGCAGATTAATAAAGGATAATTTAGTCATATAATTTATATAAATATTAAACGAACTTATCGAAACATGATTAAAAAACCATTAACTAAAAATCATTAAATTGATAATTAACGACGGCGGCGATTGTTTCTAAATTCGACCATTTTATTTTGAATTAATTCTTGGTATCCAGATTTTGTGATTTGGGTGCCTTTCTTAGGAGCTTTTATTTCTATTTTTTCAGCAGGATTTAAAATAATTTTCTTACACAGCATTACGGTATTACCAGCACTTACCTCCAGAATTAATCCAGGAAGCCCCCAATAGTCAGATGGACCATGGCGGACCGGAATTTCTGGACAATACCAAGCCTCAATTGCAGTGATGTCCAGCTTCTTTTGAGAGGCTTCACTGACTGTGTCCTGCGCTGCGGTAGTACGCATTCTGCTCCATGAAAAAGAATACCACAGTAAATCATCTGAGGGAATAAATGTTGTTGCTTTGAAGCAGTTGTAATTGCCTATTTTTTTTGTTTCACTGCCCAATGTCCATTGAATCGGTTGTAATTGATCCTTGACTAAAAATTTTTTGCCATAAAATTCTTGTTGTTGTATTTGAGAATTTATTTTAACGTTTTTATAATTCTCCCCTGCTGCAAAATTTTTGCCCCAAGAGTCAGTAGCACCTGATATTGCATCCAACTGCTCTTCTTCAATAAACAAAGATTCTTCCTTGTTAAAAGTTAGAGTAAATTCTTTTTCTAAGCGATTTTTGAGTCGGGCTGCAACTTGTTTTTTTTGGGCTTCACTCATTCTTGAACCCCAACGCCCAAGCTCCATTTTTGATTTCGAGATATATATGGCTTGTCCTTGAAAATCACTTTTAGTTTGGATGTAACGACTTTGAGTAAGAAAGATCAATAGCGCAAATAAGCCAAGCCCTTTAAAAAAATAGTTTATCATTTTATAAATTAATAAATTTTAAAACACCCCCAATGTAGCGCAACACAATGACAATGGAAGGTTGTTTATTAAAAAATTAACAACCTAAAGGCTTCTCTATTTTAGAATATCTGATGCTTTTTCAACTAACAGGGTTTATATATATTAAAATATTGAAAGCGCAAATAGTTGATGAATTATATTGCTTGAAGTTGGCAACGACTAAATTCTAGGCAAATCATTTTCATCCTTCAGTGGTAAGTCAGAATGTCCCATAAGGAAGGAATCGATGTGATGGGCGGCTTGTCTACCCTCTGAAATTGCCCATACAATTAAAGATTGGCCTCTGCGGATGTCACCAGCAGCAAAAACTGCGGGCACATTGGTTTTGTAATCTTTGGTTGTTGCCTTTATATTGGTTCTAAAATCGGTATCCAACCCAAGTTGATCTGTAAGGGCGCTGCCAGGTCCCGTAAAGCCAAGAGCTAGCAGTGCAAGATCACATGGCCAAATTTTATCTGTATTGGGAATCTGCTTAAGTTGAGGGCGCTCGCCTTCTTTAAAAACCCATTCCACCTCACAAGTTAAAAGACCTGTTAAATGGCCATTTTCATCCCCTAAAAATTCTTTGGTTGAAATGCTCCAAAAACGCTCAACACCTTCCTGGTGTGAAGAACTGGTCTTGATTTTCATGGGCCAAAAAGGCCATGGTTGGTTGGCAGGTCTCCCCTTTGTTGGTTTGCTAAGTATTTCGAAATTGGTAACAGAAATAGCCCCATGGCGGTTGGAAGTCCCAATACAATCCGAGCCTGTATCTCCTCCTCCAATAACAACCACGTTTTTATCCTTTGCAGAAATCACCTCTTTAAAATTCTTTAATCCGTCCACATATTCGTTGTTGAGCTTTAAAAAGTCCATGGCTTGAACCACTCCTTTTAAATCAGCACCCTTAATGGGAAGGCTGCGCTTGGCAGTGGCGCCTCCACAAAGCAAAATAACATCAAAATCAGACCTCAAAGTTTCAACAGAAACATCTTCACCAACATTGGTATTGGTTTTAAATACAATCCCTTCTTGCTCTAATACCTCAACTCGGCGGTCAATTACTTGTTTTTCTAGTTTAAAGTCTGGAATCCCATATCTTAAAAGACCCCCAATTTTTGAGTCTCTTTCAAAAACTGTTACCAAATGCCCTGCTCTATTGAGTTGTTGTGCAGCGGCCAAACCAGAGGGTCCAGAGCCCACAACAGCAATAGTTTTACCCGTTCTATTCTCTGGCTTATGGGCTTTTATCCACCCCTTATCAAAAGCAATTTCTACAATATTTTTTTCAATATTTTCAATGGAAACAGGGTCGGCATTGATCCCCAACACACAAGCTTGTTCACAAGGTGCAGGACATAGACGTCCCGTAAACTCTGGAAAATTATTGGTTGAGTGAAGTATCTTAGCCGCTTTTTCCCAGTTCCCCAAATAAACATTGTCATTGAAATCTGGAATTAAATTCCCCAAAGGACAGCCACTGTGACAAAATGGAATACCACAGTCCATACAGCGGGCTCCCTGACTCTTAACAGTATTTTCGTCAAGTGGAATGGTAAACTCCTTATAGTTTTTAAGGCGATTTTCGACAGTATCATAGGATTCATCGACGCGTTTATATTCCATAAAACCACTCAACTTTCCCATAGCGTTATTTTTTTACTAAATTTTCTTTTTCTAATCTAATCAGTGCTTGCTTATATTCCTCAGGAAAAACTCTAACGAACTGTTTTTGAGCAGTTTCCCACTGTTCTAGTATGCGTTGTGCCAAGGGACTTAAAGTAGCATTGTAGTGATTTTCTATCAATTGCTTCAATTCCTCAACTTCTGAATTTTGAGAGAGTGGATCTAAATTTAAGCCCTCTTTATTACAGCGCTTTTTAAATGTTTTATAGGGGTCGTAGGCGTAAGCAATCCCACCACTCATACCAGCACCAAAATTTCGCCCAACTTCACCCAAAATAACAGCGACTCCACCTGTCATATATTCACAACCGTGATCTCCAATACCTTCAACAACGGCTTTGGCACCAGAATTTCTAACACAAAAACGCTCACCGGCCTTTCCATTGATGTAGGCTTCTCCAGAAGTAGCACCGTACAAAGCAACATTGCCAATAATAATGTTTTCTTCAGGGACTATTGTAGATTCATCGGGGACGCGAATTGTCAGCTTGGCGCCTGAAAGCCCTTTTCCAAGATAATCATTGGTGTTTCCAATGACGTTTAGGGTTAATCCTTTGGTTGCAAATGCACCGAAACTTTGACCTGCTGAACCAGTAAAATTAATTTTCAATGTATTTTCAGGCAATCCTTGAGCGCCGTAGATTTTAGAAATTTCATTGCTCAAAATGGCGCCAACAGCTCTATTTTCATTATTGATAGTTAAATCTAAAACGGTAGGCTCTTTTCTAAAGAGCGCAGGATGCGCCCTATTAATAATTTCGAAATCCAATGCTTTTTCAAGTTGATGGTCTTGAGTGGATGTATTTAAAAGGGGTACATCTTCACTCACCTCAACTTTATGAAGAATTGGAGTTAGGTCAATACCTCTTGATTTGTAGTGCTGAATGGCATTGTTTCGATCTAATTTTTCAACTTTACCAACCATTTCATCAACCGTTCTAAAGCCCAGTTTTGCCATGATTTCTCTCAATTCTTGAGCCACAAAATACATAAAGTTGACGACGTGTTCTGGTTTGCCCTTGAACTTTTTACGAAGTTCAGGATTTTGAGTTGCAATCCCTACTGGACATGTATTTAGGTGACAAGCCCGCATCATGATACAGCCAGATGCTACAAGCGGTGCAGTGGCAAAACCAAATTCCTCTGCGCCCAATAAACAAGCCACGGCAACATCGCGACCCGTTTTTAGCTGACCATCGCATTCAACAACAATTCTACTTCTTAAATCATTCATTACCAAAGTTTGCTGGGCCTCTGCAAGCCCCAGCTCCCATGGCAAACCAGCATGCTTTAAAGAAGTCAATGGTGAGGCCCCTGTACCCCCATCAAATCCAGAGATAAGGACCACATCTGCTTTGGCTTTGGCCACTCCGGCTGCTACAGTACCGACCCCGACCTCAGAGACTAATTTGACATTAATTCTCGCCTCGCGATTCGCAGATTTTAAATCGTAAATTAATTGAGATAAATCTTCAATCGAATATATATCGTGATGCGGTGGTGGAGAAATAAGACCTACATAAGGAGTTGAGTTTCTAGTTTTGGCAATGTCAGGGTTGACTTTAGGCCCTGGTAATTGTCCTCCTTCACCTGGTTTTGCGCCTTGTGCCATTTTAATTTGAATTTCCTTAGCGTTGGTGAGATAATTTGAAGTAACTCCAAAACGCCCTGAGGCAACTTGTTTGATGGCACTGTTTTTCCAATCCCCATTGGCGTCTTTATAAAAGCGCTCTTGATCTTCTCCCCCTTCACCAGAATTGCTTTTTCCACCAATGCGGTTCATGGCAATGGCTAGGTTTTCATGGGCTTCTTTACTTATAGAACCATAAGACATGGCACCAGTTTTAAAACGTTTTACGATATTGGTCCAAGGCTCAACCTCATCAATTGAAATAGGATCATAGTTTGTAAATTCAAACAGACCACGAATGGTCATCAGCTGTTTGGACTGGTTGTTAATTATTTCGGAGTATTCTTTGTATTTGTGTGGTTTATTGGTTCGAACAGAGTCTTGTAATTTGGCAATAGACAAGGGATTAAAAAGGTGATGCTCTCCATTGCGTCTCCAGCGGTACTGTCCTCCCATTTCTAATTCTAAATTTGCATCGATTGTTTTTTTAACATAAGCACGTTTGTAACGTTTGGAAATTTCTTTTTCAAGTTGATGCAAATCAACTCCTTGAATTCTTGTCGCTGTTTTTGGGAAGTAAGTGTCCACCACTTGTGTATTGATTCCAATGCACTCAAACAGCTGAGATCCTCTGTATGAATTTAGAGTGGATATCCCAATCTTGTTCATGACCTTTAAAATCCCCTTACCAACCGCTTTGTTGTAATTGCGGATTGCAACTTCAGTGTCGGCATCGGGATCTTTTGCAATGACTTCATCCTCGATGATTTCATTGACCATATAAGGATTGATCGCGCTTGCGCCATAGCCAAACAAAAGAGCAAAATGGTGAACTTCGCGGGGTTCAGCAGACTCAATAATGATACTTATTTTGGAACGCTTTCCTAATTTTTGCAAACCGCTATTTATAAAGGAGCAAGCCAATAACGCTGGGATTGGCGCCAACTCTTTACTGACATTCCTGTCTGATATGATTANNATATTGGTACCTTCATCTACTTTGTTTNTAGCTGTATTTAGAAGGTCTTGTAGTGCGTCTTCAAGTCCGTTGTGTCCCTTTTCAATATTATAGAGCATCGGAATGGAACTGATCTTAAAGTTGGGGTGATCGAAACTTTTTATTTTATCCAAATCTTGTTTTGAGATAACTGGATTTTGAATTTTTAATTTTTTACAGTGAGAAGAATCTATGTCAAAAATATTAAAATCACCACCCAAAGTAAGACTTATATCAGTAATTAGTTCCTCGCGAATCCCATCTAATGGGGGGTTGGTAACCTGGGCAAATAACTGTTTAAAGTAATTGTAAATAAGCTGAGGGCGTTCAGAGAGCAAAGCCAGAGGCGTGTCACTCCCCATAGATCCTATAGGCTCTTTGGCTTGATTGGCCATAGGCAGGATTATGGTTTTGATGTCTTCTTGAGTGTAGCCAAACAATACCTTGCGTCTTTCTAGGATTTCTTGGTTGAGAAAGACAGGGCAATCGTTGTATGGTATTTCTTTTAGGTAGACCAAATTTTTATCCAACCACTTTTGATAAGGATGCTTTTTTGCGATGGCTTCTTTTATTTCCTCATCGTTAATGATGCGCCCCTCATTCATATTGACCAAAAACATCTTTCCAGGCTCTAAACGACCGTGATATTCTACGTTATCAGGTGCAATTTCTATGACTCCTATTTCAGAAGACATAATAACATATCCATCTTTGGTCACAGAATAGCGTGAAGGTCTCAAACCATTGCGATCCAGAACTGCACCAATGTAGTTTCCGTCTGTAAATGGAACTGAGGCGGGCCCATCCCATGGTTCCATAAGGCAAGAGTTGTACTCATAGAATGCTCTTTTGGTAGCCGACATTTCATCATTTTTTTCCCATGCTTCAGGGATCAACATCATCATTACCTCGGGGAGTGAACGGCCTGTCATTAAAAGCAATTCAACTACCATATCCATAGACGCTGAATCTGATTTATTGGGAAGCACAACTGGAATAACAGATTTGATATCTTCCCCAAACCAGCCGCTTTCGAACAAGGCTTCACGAGACATCATCCTAGATACATTACCTCGTAAAGTATTGATTTCACCGTTGTGGCACATATATCTAAAAGGCTGGGCCAAATCCCAGGTTGGAAATGTATTGGTTGAAAAGCGCTGGTGAACAAGTGCCAGTCGCGTGACAAAAAGGGGATTGGTCAAATCTTTGTAATAAAGCTTGATGTCCTCAGGAATTAACAGGCCTTTGTATATAATTATTTTTGTGGACAAACTCGGGAGGTAAAAGAAATTTGATTCTGAAACTTTTGAATTGTAAATTTCGTGTTCTGTTTTCTTTCGAGCGATGTATAATTTTAAATTAAACTCGAAGTCTTCTTGATCTTGAGTTGATTTAGAAACAAAAATTTGTTTGACGAAGGGCTCTGTTTTTTTTGCTATAGTGCCCAGTACAGAGGGGTCTACAGGGAGGGTTCTCCAACCCAACAACTTCAAACCTTGGTCATTAAGATGGCGTTCAAAAACAGATTCACAGAAAGAACGCTGATTGGCTTTTCGAGGTAAAAAAACATTTCCAACAGCATAATCTCCAAATTCAGGAATCTCAAATGAGCAAGCTTTGGAAAAAAGCTCGTGTGGTATGTCAGTCAATATACCAGCGCCATCGCCAGTTTTACCATCCGCACTGACTGCACCTCTGTGTTCTAAACATTCTAAAATTTGAAGAGCCTTGTCTATGATGTCATTGGATTTTTTTCCTTCAAGGCTGCAAATAAAACCGGCACCACAATTGTCGTGTTCAAATTCTGGTAAATACATGCCTTGTTTCTTCAACATAAATTTTTTGTTTGATTAAAATCTTGGTATAACACCCCAATATAACAACAAATACACTATTACTTACGAGACTGGAGTCATTATTGTGAGATATTTAATATTAGACGAAAAAAATTATTAAAACGTATTTTAGNGACTTGATTTTTATTGAATTAACAATGTTATTTTGCAACTCATGAACAGCTTAATTTTTTACAAAACAATCTGAAAGTTCATTATAAAATTCATAATTATTGACTATTTTTTTTAACTAACCCATAAATACATTGGGTCATTTTTGTTTAAGTAATAAAAATTAGATACGCCCCACCTTTTTTTTTGGGGTTTACTATGTTTTTCTATATTTTCGACTTGAATCAATCAAAAACAATTAACAATCAAACTATGAAAAAGACTTTAATATTATTATTTGCCTCATTTGCATTGGCTACTTTCGCCCAGGAAGAAGAGCCAGCGCTCTCTATTTCCGGAACTGTTGATGCCTACTTTCAGACTGCACTTACCGCGCCTGATACTGACTTTGCAGGTTTCGGATCCTCATTTGCAGATGGGTCAGGCTTTGCCCTTGGTATGGCCAATCTAATTGCCTCTTACGATATGGGCTCAACTGGTGTAGTCGCCGACTTGGTATTTGGCCCTCGTGGTGAAGCTGCCATTGGTGGATACAACATCAACCAATTATATGCTTATTGGAATGTTTCTGAAGGTACGACACTTACCATGGGGCGTTTTAATACCTATTTTGGCTATGAAGTGATTTCTCCTACAGGAAATTTTAACTACAGCACCTCGTATATGTTTTCTAATGGTCCATTCTCCATGGTTGGTTTAAAAGCAGATTTCAGTCTTGGCGATTTTAGCTTGATGCTGGCCTTGATGAATGACACCGATATTAACGAAAACACCAAAGGTTCCTATTCTGTCGGCGCACAAGTGGGTTACTCAGGTCAATATCTAAATTTCTACTACCAAGACTATGACGACAGTGACCTTAGCTTTTTGGGACTTGCCATTGATTACACTGGTGGTTTTGATTTATCAGACTCATTTTTTCTTGGAATTAATGCAGCTTACAACATAGGTGGATATTCATATGAAGTTGAAAATGGTCTTGGAGAAGACTCTGGTTATTATGGTGTTGCTCTCTACCCACAGTATACAGTTTCAGAAAGTTTTGCACTTGGTTTAAGAGGTGAGCTCTTCGGATGGCACGGAGATCCTGAGGATTTACCAAGTGTATTCTCAACCACACTTACAGGGAGTTATACATTTGAAAACTTAACTATAAAGCCGGAGCTCAGAATGGATACATGGTCAAACGGAGACGCTTATGGAATAACATATCCAGATGCAGATGGGTTGCCAACAGATTCCCTTGCAACATTTACTTTAGCAGCCATCTACTCCTTCTAAATCATTATAATTTAATTTTGTTTGTGATTAGAAAAAGCTTGAGAGACGCCCTGTCTGTCAAGCTTTTTTTTGTCCTAAAATCTATGCAGAGTTTCGACTGGCATTGATAATGCCATAGAGTGTACGCGTTACAATCTTTTCAAAAACTTCGATCTGCTCACGATCGGTTGTTTTTTGTTTTTGTAATGCTTGTAATTTTCTTAGGGCGTATTGCTGGATGGTCAAAAGTGGCAACACAATAGACTCACGAACATCAATAGAGGCTTTTCCACTGGGTTCATTTTCCATCAGTGCTTTGTAACCCGTTATTTTTAAAAGCAGTGCCAGCGTCAATTTGTATTCTTTGTAGATAAGGGTCCAAAATTCGCCAAACTCTTCGTCTTCAGCCATGTATTTTGTCAACGGGAAGAAGGATTTACTTAAAGACATCATACTGTTTTCAAGCAGTGTTTTAAAAAAACTTGAATTGTTATAAAGAGCAATCACTTTGTCCAATTCCCCACGAGATTCATAAGCCTGAATGGCAGTACCAACACCAAAAAATCCTGGAACGTTTTGCTTGAGCTGACTCCAAGAGCCCACAAAGGGAATGGCCCTTAAATCTGAAAAAATTAATGCCTCCGACTTAGAGCGCTTGGAAGGGCGACTTCCAATATTCGCCTTGCCGTAATACTTTAAAGTACTGATGCGTTCCAAATAAGGGATAAATTTAGGGTGTCCCTTAAAATCTTGATAAGCTTGATAACTCAGTGATGCCAAAGCATCCATTGTTTTGCGATCTGCGTCTGAAAAATCTTTGTTTACTTCGGATTGCAATTTGTTGGAAAGCCCTGAACTGATCAATTGTTCAAGGTTATATTTTGAAGAATCTGGGGTCCCAAAGTTAGAACTGATGGTCTGACCCTGTATGGTAAGTTGCACTTCTTTATCTTGTATTGTGGGTCCTAGAGACGCGTAAAACTGATGGGTTTTACCACCACCACGGGCTGGAGGACCTCCACGACCATCGAAAAATACCACATCTATATTGTGTTGTTTGGAAACCGATGTCAAGGCTTCCTTGGCTTTAAAGATGGCCCAATTGGCCATAAAATATCCACCATCTTTGGTACCGTCAGAAAAGCCCAACATAATGGTTTGTTTTTGCCCCCTAGATCTAAGATGGGCTTTATAAGCCTTATTTTTATACAATTGCGCCATCACTTTAGGGGCATTTTCCAAGTCATTGACGGTTTCAAATAACGGAACAATATCAATACTAAGTTTGTCATTGAATGCCACCAATTTCAACATGGCGTAAAGCTGCATAACGTTTAAGGCTGTCTGGTTGTTGCTGATGATGTAACGGTTGGCTCCGAGCTCTCCGTTTTTAGATTGAATGGATTTAACCACTTGAATCGTTTTCAGAGTATTGTAGACCAGTTCATCTTTAAAAATTGAAATATCGAGCTCTGAATCCAGTTTTGAAATAACATCAATTTGTGCTTCCTCGTTTAGCTGGTTGTAATTATTTGGGAAAATTCCATTATTTTTTTCAATGCAGCTTTCGACAATTCTAGAAAAAACTGTGTGATGAATACGGCTGTCTTGACGCACATCGAGTGATGCAAAGTGATAACCGAATAATTGGGTTTTATTAATGAGACTTGTTATGTCATTGATATACAAGCCGTGATGTTCCTTAACAACTGTTTTTTTTATGGCTTTAAGCTCTGAAACGAAAAAATCAAAATCAAAACTATCAGGCTTAACTCGTTGTTTATTCAGGGTTGATAAAAGAGCAACGAGGCGATCTTCCACGCCAGTAAAGGTTAATTTGCGTTTGAGTTTTTTTAAGTCTAAAACGTATTTTTTGAGCAGTGTTTCTTTTAATAAAGATGCTACTTTAAGGGTGGTGTCAGGAAGTACAAAAGGATTGCCATCTCTATCACCGCCCGGCCAAAATCCAATGTTAATAATTTCGTTTTGAATGGTTTTATTGTCGTAAATATTTTGCTGAATATAATCAAAGACAGAGCCAAAGGAATCGTAAAAAACGTGCTCTAAATACCAAATAAGATTGACAGCCTCGTCATAAGGTGTTGGTTTTTTGTGCTTAAAAAAAGGCGTTTTTCCTAGTTGAGCCAAAAGATTTTTGATGCGCTCCATGTCACTTGCCTTGACTGCTTCTGTCAAATCGGTGATAATTCCCAAGACAGAACCTGGGTAAAATTGTGTGGGATGGGCTGTTAAAACAATGCGAACCTTGAATTCATTCAAATACTCTTTGAGGGCTTCAATTTTATTTTCTGAAAATGCTTTTTCTTTTAAACTTCGAACAGTTCCAATTCCATCCATATTATTAATGACTGGGAAAGCTGCGTCCTCGATAGCGTCAAAAAGGACCACCTGACGTTCAATATATTGAATAAAACGAAACAATAATTTAACCTGACTTTTTTTGGTACGCCTGGCCTGGTATTTTTTAAAAAAGGTCTCAACTATCGTACTGGGATCTTCACCGGCAGCATAACCATTTTCACAAGTTTCACGAAACAACGGCAGCAACACCCCTGTTTTTGTAATTTGATCAAATGGCAAAGTCATAAATATACTGTTGTAGATTTGAAACTTTGACAGCACATTTTGTTTAAAACGTTCTAACTTTGGTTTTACAGCCATATGATTTTATGTTGCTGAGCAAATATAAGAAAGCTCTCTTCTTTAATGGTTTGATTTGCAATAAATTCTCAATTTGTCAATATTTTTATTTTTAACTTAAGTTTTTTTCAATAAAATTAATTTTTTATTGAAAATTATAGGGTCTTTAAAAATTAGTATATTTAGCTTTACACAAACAAAATAAAAAATGAATCAACCCAAATTATTTAAAAATCTATCCCTACCCGTCATTGCAGCCCCCATGTTTTTAATCTCCGGCCCGAAATTGGTCATTGAGTGCTGTAAAAATGGAATTGTGGGAACCTTTCCAGCACTCAACCAACGCAGCTCAGAAGGTTTTGAAAGATGGATCGTTGAAATAAAAACAGCACTCAAAACCTTTGAAGAAGAAACTGGCAGCAAAGCAGCGCCCTTTGGAGTCAACTTAATTGTCCATCAAACCAACCCCAGGTTACAAGCGGACTTGGCCATTTGCATCAAACACCAAGTCCCCATCATCATTACATCATTGGGAGCCGTACCTCAACTAGTGGGGGCCGTCCATAGTTATGGGGGAATGGTTTTTCACGATGTCATTAAAAAACGGCATGCAGAAAAAGCAGCTGAAGCCGGTGTCGATGGGCTGATCCTAGTCTCGGCTGGCGCTGGTGGACATGCAGGCACTCTAAATCCCATGCCTTTTATTGCTGAAATAAAACAATTTTTCAAAAAAACAATTCTACTTTCAGGGTGCATCAGCAATGGGCGCGACGTGGCCTCGGCGCTGCAAATGGGAGCTGATTTGGCCTATATGGGTACAAGGTTTATAAACACCAAAGAGAGTAAAGCAACTGAGGACTACAGAAATATGATCATTGACTCAGGTGCGAGTGATATCGTCTATACGGCCGCAATTTCAGGGGTTTCAGCGAACTTTTTACGGCCCAGTCTAGAAGCCATGGGGATAAGCGAAGAAATGCTAAAACAAACTAAAAAAATAGATTTTGGAAACGAACTCACAGCCATGGAAAAAGAGGCCAAAGCGTGGAGTACTATTTGGTCAGCAGGTCAGGGCGTGACCAATATTTCTGACAACCCATCAGTTGGGGCCTTGGTTGATGCTATGAAAAAGGAGTTTAAAACGGCCATTGAACAACAACAAACGCTGTTAGAGAGATACTTCTAAAATCAAGCTGTTAAAATCACAACAGCAATGCCTACAAAAAAACCTGTTTGAAGGCGTTTTAGAAGCAATAATCTTCTGTTGGACTTAAAAAATAATTTTGAAAAATAATTCGAAAGTATTACATAGGCGCTAAAAACCATAAAAGATGCCATTATAAATAAAAAGCCCAGTATATAAAATTGAGTAAAAAGTGGCATTGTTTTACTAAACAAAAAAGCTGGGAAAAAAGCCAGAAAAAAAATGGAGACCTTGGGATTTAAAACATTCATAACAAAACCTTGTTTAAACAGTTTAAACAAACCGCTCATGGGTATCTTCTGTTTACTAGCATTCAACTCAACTTTTGATTTGTGTGCTTTAAAGGCTAAAAAAAGCATATAGCTACAGCCAAATATCTTTAAAATCAAATAGAGATTTTCATTGGATTCTATAAAGGTTGAAAGGCCAAAAGCTACAACTGAGGTGTGAATTAAACAGCCAGACATCAAACCAACAACAACCGCCATGCCCGATTTTTTACCGTAGCGGGCACTTTGAATAAGTACAAAAACATTGTCTGGGCCTGGAGAAAGGGCCAATACTGTGGTGGCAATTATAAAGGAAGCTAAAATTTGAAAATCCAAAAATACCCTAATTTGTTCTGTTGATTAGGGCTTTGTTGATCCGCTTTATTAGGGCCGGTCCTTCGTATACAAAACCCGTATATATTTGGACCAGGTCGGCACCAGCTTCGATTTTTTCTAACGCATCTTGTGCGGAGTGAATACCCCCAACACCAATAATTGGAAATGCTTTTTGGCTCTTTTGCGATAAATAGCGGATGACTTCTGTACTTCTAGATTTAATGGGTTGTCCACTCAACCCCCCCATACCGATGGTCTCTAAAACGGTCTTGGGTGTCTTTAAACCCACTCTGGAGATTGAGGTATTGCAAGCAATGACACCAGCAATTTTTGTTTCACTAACCAGAGTTATGATTTCATCCAGTTGCAGTTGGTTTAAATCGGGAGCAATTTTTAAAAGTATGGGTTTTTGAATATCAAATTCGGAGTTTAGGCGCTTGATCTCCGTAATGAGTTCCGTTAAATAATCTTTGTCTGTAAGTTTGGCATGACTGCCAACATTGGGACAACTGACATTTAAAACAAAATAATCTACATAGGGATGCAGCGCTTTAAAACACTGGGCATAATCCTCAGTGTATTGGTCGGCCGATGTGTGATTGTTTTTACCAATATTCCCCCCAATAATGACTTTGTTTTTATTCTTTTTAAGCCTTGCGATCAAGGCTTCAAGCCCTGCATTATTAAAGCCCATGCGGTTGATCAATCCATTGTCAGCTTTCAATCTAAAAAGACGTTTTTTTGGATTGCCGTCTTGTGCTTTTGGAGTGACGGTACCAACTTCAATAAAACCAAACCCAAAATGAGCAAGTTCGTTATAAAGAAGAGCATTTTTGTCAAAACCAGCGGCCAAGCCTACAGGATTTTTAAATTTAAGCCCAAACAATTCACGCTCGAGATTGGGGTGATTGACATGAAAGAGGCTTCTGACCAAACGGGCCGAAAAAGGAATCTTAAAAAATATTTTTATAAGGTCAAATGTAAAATAATGTACAGCCTCTGGGTCGAACTTAAACAGGAAGGAACGAATGATCGACTTGTACATGGAAGCGCGTTTGATTACAAAAATACATTAATTTGTAACACTAAAAAAGAAAGAACTCCAAGACTTGGTGCTTTGACAACTGTTGGCTATTTTTGGAAAAAACACGATCTCAATGCTTGACAAGCAACATATTTTAGAACGATTTTTAGGCTATGTCAAAATTGACACGGAAAGCGATCCAAAGTCCAACTCCACCCCCAGCACAGAAAAACAATGGAAATTGGCTAAAAAACTAGCCAAAGAATTGAAAGATATCGGACTTTCTGATGTCAGTATCGACGCCAATGCCTATGTAATGGGAACCTTGGTATCAAATGTCAATCACAAAGTACCTGCCATTGGGTTTATTTCCCATTTTGACACCTCCCCAGACTTTACCGCTGCCAATGTCAAGCCACAAATTATAGAAAATTACAACGGAAAGGACATTGTTATAAATGCAGAAAAAAATATCGTATTATCTCCCGACTACTTTGAAGATTTACTGCTTTACAAGGGACAAACACTCATTACAACAGATGGTAATACCCTTTTAGGGGCTGACGATAAAGCTGGGGTTTGTGAAATTGTTAGTGCGATGGAATATCTTGTAAATCATCCTGAAATAAAGCATGGTCCTATAAAAGTAGGCTTTACCCCAGATGAAGAAATTGGACGTGGTGCCCATAAATTTGATGTCGAAAAATTTGGAGCCCAATGGGCCTATACCATGGATGGCAGTCAAATCGGTGAACTAGAATTTGAAAATTTTAATGCGGCCAGCGCCCAAATTTGCATAGAAGGAAAGATTGTTCATCCCGGCTATGCAAAGGGAAAAATGATAAACTCAATGTATTATGCCCAAAAATTCATTCAAGGTTTACCAATAAACGAAAGACCAGAAAACACAGAAGGATACCAAGGATTTTTTCACTTGCACAGCATTGAAGGTAAAGTCGAAAAAACAATCTTAAAATACATCATAAGAGATTTCGATCTGTTGCGCTTTAAAGCCCGAAAAGAAATGGTGGTTTCACTTACAAATCAATTGAATAATGAATTTAAAGAGGTGGGTTTTACCGCCGAAATAAAAGACCAATATTTCAATATGAAAGAAAAAGTAACGCCCCTTATGCACATCATTGATATTGCTGAACAAGCCATGAAAAGCTTGGACATAAAACCTTTGATCAAACCCATCAGAGGGGGGACAGACGGTTCACAATTGAGTTATATGGGTTTGCCTTGTCCAAATATATTTGCAGGGGGTCACAATTTTCATGGCCGCTATGAGTACGTTCCTTTGGAAAGCATCCTAAGTGCCACAAAAGTAATTTGTAAAATTGCGGAATTGACTCAAAAACGCTACCAATAAAAAAAGCTTGCAATCGCAAGCTTTTAAATACAACAATGACATTGTTATTTTTTAGCAGGGGCATTTAATTTTTGAGTCAGTTCAATTGAAAGTGCTGAACGTTCAAATTTAATTTTTCCGGCTAAAGTTTCTATGACACATGAGTTATCCTTGTCATTTAATGCAGCTATTTTACCATGCATCCCTGACTTTGTGATGACACGGTCTCCCTTTTTCAATGCCGCAGCAAATTGTTTTTCTTTTTTACTGCGCTTGATCTGTGGCGCTATAATAAAAAAGTAAAAAACCAATAATATCAGTATCAAAGGCATGTAATTACTCAATGCTTCCATGGAAATGTTTTAATTTTTATTTTGTTGTTTGCTTTAGTATCGGTGCAGGAACAGTTGCATTGGGATCTGGCTTTACAAAGGCAGAAATGCGAACTTGTTCTCGTCCATTTTCAGTGTTGGTGGTTAGAGTAATTGTTTTAGATACCTTATTGGCACCTTTCCCATTGAACTTGACGGTAAATTGAGAAGATTCACCAGGCATTAGTGGCTCTTTACTCCAGCCTTGAGGGACTGTACATCCACAAGAACTTTTGATATCAGTTACAACCAATGGAGACCTTCCTGAATTGGTATATGAAAACACAGTTTCTACTGCTGTCCCATTGTCAATCTCACCAAAATCATGGGAAGTCTTATCAAAATTTATTGTTGGAAAAACAATTTTTTGGGCATCGCGTTCGGCTGCCATCTCTACATTGGCCTGATTGACCTTTTCAGCGGCATTTTCTTTACAGGAGTTCATTGGCAACAACGCCATTGCGAAAAAGGCTGGGATTAGTTTTTTCATATCTTATTTTTTAATTGTTATCAAATTGGGAGTAAATTTAATAAAATTACATCAAACCACGCCCTTTCTTGTTCAAGCTTTTCTCCTCTTTGTATTCCTTGACAATATTATCCAAAACACCATTGATAAAAACGTTGCTTTTAGGGGTTGAATATTCCTTTGCAATTTCTATATACTCATTGATTGTGACTTTGATGGGAATGCTTGGAAATTCTTGAAATTCACAGAGGGCCATTTGAAGGAGAATAAAATCAATTTTCGCAATGCGTTCCTCATCCCAATTTTTTGTTTTGGAAATTATTTTTGAGTTATAAATTTCACAGTTTTCTAGTGTAACTTTCATAAGCTCAAATCCAAAATTTTCATCAGTCTCATCCTTGAACAAACTGGGGGTAAAAAAATTAGTTTTTGAATTGGAACTGAATTTTTTAAATAATTTAACGATAAAGGTATTGACCACTGGAAAATCATCGATCCAAGTAATACTCTTGTCCTGAAAATAGTCATATAGTTTTTTATTGGGGGCAATGATTTGTTTAAAAATTTCCGTTGTAAGAGTCACATCGCTATTGAAAGATTTTTCTGGGGAACGCATATAAGATTTGTACAGATCGCTTTGGATCAAACCTTTATAAATCAACTCAACATACTCACCATCCAACTGCCAATGGTCAATTTTATGGGCATTAAATTTTGATTTCAGAGCTTTATTCTCATCGAGATTCACCAACAATGCATTGTCAATAAAACGCATGTTTGGATTTATATCCGCTTCAGTTTTTAAATACTTTTTTTGAGATTTCTTTTGATGGTCGACGGCACGTTGTCTCAATTTTATCAGCAAAGACAGTATCAAAAGATATAGATTGTACATGTTTTGCATGCTGTCGTTCAATTGTGAAGTGAGATCAGCCTCAGTTGCATTGCTTTTTTGTGCATACAAAACCTGCATAACTTTTGCGCGAATGTGTCGTCTGTTGAGCATACTGATAAAGAACTTAGTGAACCAAACTGCCATCAACTACACGGCAATTTAATTTTATTTGCGCTACAAAAATAGTATTAATTTAGACTTGAGTAATCGAAAAAAATAGTTTTTTTATAACATATTTAGTAAATACTATAAAGTATCTTTGCAACAGATCGATGCGATGAAAGAACTAAAATACCTAAATAAATATTTTCGCAAGTACAAGTACAAAGTTCTACTGGGAGTGGTCATTGTTGCTTGCGCTAAAGTATTTTCGCTGTTTACCCCTCAACTTATTGGAGATGTTGTCACCCTAGTGGCAAATCAAATAGAGAGTCCAGTCTCTGAAGATACTTTCAAAGCAGCGGTTCGTTTCAAAATTATTTTAATTCTCGGAGCGGCATTGGCCACTGCCGTGTTTACTTTTTTAATGCGCCAAACTCTAATCAACGTATCTAGATATATCGAATTTGATTTAAAAAATGAAATCTACAACCACTATCAATTCCTATGTCTGCCCTTTTACAAACAAAACAGAACTGGGGATTTGATGAATCGAATCACAGAGGATGTTGGAAAAGTACGAATGTATGTTGGACCAGCATTGATGTATACCATTAACACCATAACACTTTTTTTTGTAGCAGTCATTTATATGTACAGCAAGGCTCCATCTCTCACACTGTATACCATTCTACCCCTGCCCATCCTCTCTGTTTCGATTTATTTTCTAAGTAAATTTATCCACAAGCGCAGTACCATCGTCCAAGCACATCTATCAACATTATCCTCTGCAACTCAAGAAATATTCAGTGGAATTTCAATTGCAAAGGCCTATACACTTGAAGCGCGAACAAAAAATGATTTTACCCAACTTTCTAACAGCCAACGTAGAAAACGACTTGATCTCACAAAAATTCAAGCCTTTTTCTATCCCCTTATGCTATTGCTGATAGGGACCAGTAATTTGATCGTTATTTACGTAGGTGGAATGCAGTATATCGATGGTCAAATTAAAGAGCTTGGAACCATTGCTGAGTTTATCATATATGTCAATATGTTGACCTGGCCCGTTGCCTCGGTAGGATGGGTTACGTCTCTTATACAAGAGGCAGAGGCCTCACAGAAGCGGATCAATGAATTTTTGAAAAGCCAGCCAACGGTTGTTAACACCAACCAATTTAACACAAAGATTTTAGGTAAGATTTCTTTTAAGGATGTGCATTTAAAGTATGTTGATACAGGTATTGAAGCCTTAAAAGGTATTAGCTTTGAAGTTGAGAATGGTAAAACACTGGCTATTATTGGAAAAACAGGAAGTGGAAAATCAACCATCTTAGAATTGATTGGTCGTATGTACAATTGCTCTGATGGAGTTATAGAAGTTGATGACAAAGACATTCAAAAGCTCAATTTATACGATTTAAGAAACAGTATTGGATATGTCCCACAAGACCCTTTTTTGTTCTCTGATACTATCAATAACAACATTAAATTTGGCAAGGACGATACTAGCGATAAAGCTGTTATTGAAGCTGCTAAAAGTGCCGTTGTACACAGCAATATATTAAATTTTAGTCAGGGTTACGAGACTGTTTTGGGCGAGCGTGGTATCACTCTATCAGGTGGACAAAAGCAACGTATTTCTATGGCCCGTGCTTTTATTAAAACGCCACGGATTTTGTTGTTGGATGACTGTTTGTCAGCTGTAGACACCGAAACCGAGAAAGAAATTTTAAACAACCTCAACAAAATTACAAAAAACCGAACCACGCTTATTGTAAGTCATAGAATCTCGTCTGTAAAAAATGCCGATCATATTATAGTGCTTGAACTTGGAAAAATTATTCAACAAGGAACACACAATCAATTAATTGTTAAAGAGGGCTATTACAAAGCCCTTTATGAAAAACAGTTGCAGGAATCTACAAGCTAGAAACTACATTTGATGGGTCGCCTAAATTATCATTACTAAAAAGTTGGCGAGTTCATAATTTTTTTTCATTTTTGATCCTAAATCACACATCTTCTAATAACTAAATATGTACGAAAGAGAACAGGAAATCTTATCAAAGGCCTTGAGAGCTGGAAGAAGAACTTATTTTTTTGACGTTAAAGCCACGAAAGCTGAAGACTACTACTTAACCATAACCGAAAGTAAAAAGTTCACAAACGAAGACGGTTCATTCCATTTTAAAAAGCATAAAATTTATCTCTACAAAGAAGATTTCAATGCGTTTAAATCCATCCTTGAGGAAATGACAAGCTTTATTTTTGACAAAAAGGGGGAAGAAATAATCAGTGATCACAATACAGAATAAAAATTTATAAACAATTAAAATTCTCGCATAACAAACCAATAAAAAGCGGTTTTAATTTGAAGTTTTGTTGAGTTGAATGGATTGGGTTACTGAACAGTGGAGCCGTTTGGAACCTTTATTGATGGGTTTAACAAAATCACTTTGTCTTTGTCTACCGCCCCCAAAATCAAACATTGGCTTTTAAAATTTGCGATTTGCTTTTCTGCAAAATTGACGTTTGCAATTATTTGTTTGCCTACCAAAGCCTCCTTGCTGTAGAGTGTTGAGATTTGAGCTGAAGATTTTTTGATCCCTAAGGGACCAAAATCAATGCTTAATTTATAAGCGGGTTTTCGTGCTTTTGGGAAATCTTGAACCGCTACAATGGTCCCCACTCTTAAGTCGATTTTTTGAAAATCTTCAAATACAATTTCAGACATTTAATGCTTAACTTTACCGCGTAAAGATATAATTAAAAATACAATACCATGGCTAGAACACCCTCAAATATGTTACCCCTTGGCACCAAAGCTCCAAGCTTCAATTTATTAGACACAAAAAGTGATACCTATAAAACATTAGATATCCTTAAAGGCAGTGAAGGCACACTAGTTGCCTTTATTTGTAACCACTGTCCCTTTGTAATTCACATCAATGACACCCTTGTTGCAATTGCCAATGACTACCAAGCTCGAGGAATAAATTTTATTGCAATCTCGAGTAATGATGTTGAAAACTACCCACAAGACGGTCCAGATAAAATGAAATTACAAGCCCAAAATACAGGCTATCCATTTCCATATTTATACGATAAAACACAAGAAACTGCAAAAGCCTATGACGCCGCTTGCACACCGGACTTTTATTTGTTTGACAAAAACCTAGAACTGATTTATCGCGGTCAAATGGATGCCTCTAGGCCTGGTAATGGGCTGGATGTGAATGCTGCAGATTTAAAGCACGCCATGGATTGCTTGTTAACTCATACTCCAAATAAGATGCCGCAAAAACCCAGTATTGGATGTAATATTAAATGGAAGACTTAATCCTCCATTTTGAGTATGAACAAATCTTGGTATTTTAATATATAAGCCGATTGGTTAATAAAACCACCGCTCTGGGGTTGAGCATATTTGAACTTGTTTTCTAAATACTTTGTTCGGGTGTTTGTCAATCCCTCATAACAGGATTCAAATGCTGCCAGTCTAAGTAACAGATCAAGGGCTAAATCAAAACCTCGCGTGGCGTAACGGCTTGGGTAATTTCCATAACGGGAATTGTAGTTTTTACCAAAATCACTCAAGCCCTCCTTATAGTTGTAGACCGACGGGTATTGGAAATTTAAATTAGACAAATCGCTATTGGATATGTGACTGCCTTTAAAAGCCTTGTTGTGATTGGTTGTCATTAGTATAAGCTCGCGCTCAACCTCAATCTCGACTTCCTCTTCAGCCTCATTTTCGGCTTCTTGTAATTCCAATGTAAGGCCGTTTAAACCATTGAGCATACTTGTTACATTGGAGGCGAAGCTCTCATTATTGGTTTCCAAAAACACCAATGTTCTGCCTGGTGAAAGCGCTTTTTGTACTGATTCAAATTCGATATAGTATTGTTCTTTCCCTTCAATGTCACGCTTAGATGTCAAAATTTTCAAATCTGGATAGGCATTGCGGATTTTGGCAACCCGAGCCATAG
>PBQM01000010.1 GCA_002725015.1 Flavobacteriaceae bacterium
TTTTGTTTCCACAATGCTCGGAGTTTTATATACTTCAAAAATGTTAAATTATAGGTCTGTACACAAATAATCCATCCATTTAATCCATCTAAAAAGCCCAGTCTTAAGAAATAGGCTTTAAAGAAAGCCCAACTTGGCCGCCACAAGATTTTGACGATGGATGACTTAATTCCAGCCTTGTAATAAGCATCGGCAGCAATGCTGGAAAACCGTTCAATTTTTTGATTGTGTTCTTTATAGCTGTTGTAAATCCAATGCAATAAATCTCCTTTGAGCTGACCGCTAGTCTTTCCATCGTACAATTCAAATCTATCGTGAGGGTTCAAGCCCCCCCACTGTCCACTGTCTTTTTTAAAAAGCCGCAATTTTCGATCTGGATACCAGTCAGAATTTTTGATCCATTGACCGCAGTAATTATTCATGCGGTTACAGTAATACCCATCTTTTATCCAATTTTTTTTGACTTCTAGAATGGAGTTCTTGAGCGTTTCCGAAAGGGCTTCATCTCCGTCCAAAGACAATATATAATCATATTTGGCTTTTTCTAATGCAAAGTTTTTTTGTTCTCTATAGCCTAAAAACTTTTGTTCTAAAAATCGCACATTAAAGCGTTGACAAATTAATTTTGTACCGTCAGTGGAGTGAGAGTCTACTACCAAAATCTCATCTGCTAGGTTCTCAAGCGAAGTCAGGCATTTTTCTAGATGCGCTTCTTCGTTAAATGTAATGATAACAGCGGATAGCTTTAACGGCACTTGATTGTGATTTAATCTATTTCAAAAGTAATCAAATTGCCAAGACTAAAGAAACTAAGTGTGCTTAATTGATTGGATTTTACTGTTATTTGAGATTGTGTTCAATTTCTTTAGTATTTTTGAAAAAAAATAACCCATGAAATTTGAAATCAGTCCTGTTTTTAAGAACCATAAGTCAGCGGTTATTGATTTGATTTCAAATTTCGAATCCCTAACGGACTCCGCAGACTCAGGGTCTAGAAATAAAATAAAAAACGCGGTTTTAAACAATACCAATCTTTGTATCAAGGCTTTTAAGAAGCCCAATGCATTTAATAAGATTGCATACACTTTTTTTAGAAAGAGTAAAGCACAGCGTTCATTTGAATATGCCAACCGCCTTTTAAAGTTGAATATATTAACGCCAACCCCTATTGCTTTTTTTGAATTTAAAAAAAAAGGCTTAATCGACAAGACTTTTTATATTTCTGAACAATTGGATTCTGACTTAACTTTTCGGGATTTAACCCAAAATTTAGACTACCCAGACCATGAAAATATTTTAAGAGCTTTTACTCGTTTCACCAATAAATTACACAACAAAGGGGTTTTGTTTTTGGACCATTCGCCTGGAAATACGCTCATAAAGAAAAAAATGGACAGCTATGATTTCTACTTGGTTGATTTGAACAGAATGAAGTTTGGGAATTTGTCATTTGATGCGCGCATTTCTAATTTTAAGCGGCTCACTATTCACGCTTCAATGATCGCCACAATGAGTGATGAAATGGCTAAAATTACCTCTCTAAGTTATAAGGAAATCCACACAAAAATGTGGGCTGAAACCCAAAAGTTTCAAAAAGCTTACCACAAAAGACGCGCTTTAAAAAAGAAGTTCAAATTTTGAAAAAAGGGATATAGATTTATCGCTTCAATGTGAATGCTTTGCCATAACTCTTAAAAGTGAACTTTTTCAATTTTTTTCGAATTTTAAATTTTCGAATTAAGTTGAGTGGTTTTATTTTCAAATAGGTCTTGTCCTTGTGTAGAAAATTAATGCTTTCATCGATGACTCTGACGCTTGACTTTCCATCGCAGTATGGGTGTAGATCTTTGTTAAATAAAACAATCTTTTGAATTATGTCTTCGGGGTTTTTTAGCGCATTTTCTATTGCTTTCTCAATCTCTTCTACTTTGTTAACATTGATTAAATATGGATGGTTTTTTGTGTGCTTAAATGTAACAACAGGTTTTTTTTGCAGTAAAAACTCTTGGATTGCTGAGGTTGTATCTGAAAACATTATATCGGATTCTTTAAACAATGGAATCAAATTTGTACCGCTGACATAGTTGAAATCCTCACTTTCAAGTTGTTTCCACTTGTCAACAACTGTTTTTGGGATTTTCGGGTGTAAGACCGCAATAAATCTGAACTTTCCAGATTTAGACATGGTTTTTATTTTGTTAAATACACCATCATTGTAAGCCAAACTCAAACGTTTTGTAAAGGTTGATGCAATCATAACAGTCGGCTTGCCGCTCTTCTTCTTCACCTTCTTTAGGGGGAAAAGGGGATCCATCTTACTCCAGCCCGTTTCTACCACTTCAAAGTGTTTTAATTTTTTTGAAAGCTTCGTGAATTCTGCGGTGGTACTTGGGCCTTGTGTACAATATAAGTCAAAGAATCCACGGATTCTAAAATGCGCTTCACTGAAATTATTTTCAGGCCGCTTGTGGCTTAAAAACCCATGGAATATTTGGATTTTTAAGGCCTTGACGAAATCTGGCGCATTATCTGTAGCTGCCAACAGAATATGAGGACTGTATTTGATCACATCCTGGATTGTTTCTAGGGAGTTGTTCTTAGAATTAAGCGCCTTTTTCCCTTCATCCTCTTCACTAAACCAAAAAACATCAAATCCCCTTTTTATAATTTCTTTTTCCAAAGGATTCCCTATTGGTATGGCGTAGCTGTGTGAAATATAAATTAGGAATTTGTATTTCATTACAATAATTTATTTAAAAATATATCGAGTTTTGGGATGATATATTCAGGTTTCATTTTTAAATATTCCATCTTAATATCAGTTGAAGGGTCTGAAATATTTTCCTCAAAATCACCAATGTGAATGGCTTGGTGTTTTGATGCCTCTTTGACTCCAAACCAATTTTCTTTATTCAATTTTGGAGAAAATATTGCAAAAGTAGAAACCCCCAATGCCTTGGCCATATTGACAGCTCCCCCTTCATTTCCAACTAAAGCCATACACTGTGATGTCACCCCAATAAAATCTCTTAATTTCTTGGAATAAACAGAAAGAAATATTTTTTCCTGGGTTTCTGGCCGACAAGCCTTGAAAATAGCTTTAACTGCCTCTATTTGCGCAGGAATATAATTGAATAATATTTGGATATTATCAATTTTACCAATTGCATCAATGAGCGTTGCCATATAAGATTTTGGATATGTTTTTGAGCTTGAACTGCCCAACACACTGACCATCAAAATTGGTTTTTCCAACTCAAGACCATTATTTTTTAAAAACATCTTGGCCAACTCTTTTTCTTTTTCTGAAAGGTATATTCTAGGTTTTACAGCCTCAAACTTTACACCTAGAGGTTGAAGTAATTTAATCCTGTTTTCGAGCGCTAGACTCAATCCATTTTCAGCTTGTTTAAGTCGCTTTATTGCATCTGTGTAAATAAAAGACGTATATTTTTTATGGTAAGAAACTTTAATTTTAGCAAGTGAAAAAAGGGTTACCAATGCACTACTTATCTTCCCATATAAGTCGATAACTGCGTCGTATTTTTGTTTTTTGATGCCCCATAAAAACTTTAATAATTCCCAATAATTTTGTTCAACTTTAGGAGAAAAAAAAATAATTTTATCGATCAATGGATTATTTTCAACCACAGCTGATGTATGGTTGTTGATTAGATAGTGAAGTTTATAATTTGGATGTTTTTTTTTAATCAGCTCAAACAGTACGCTAGACGTTAAAACATCTCCGATCATTTTTTGTTGTATGACTAGTATTTTCATTTAGACTGCTACATCATATTCGCGCAAGGCATCGTTGAGAGATGTCTTTTTATTGGTGCTTTCTTTTCGCTTGCCAATTATAAGTGCACAAGGGACGTTAAAATCACCAGCTGGAAATTTTTTGGTATAGCTTCCTGGGATGACCACAGACCGAGCGGGTACAGTTCCTTTAATTTCAACGGGAACTTTTGATGTTACATCAATAATTTTTGTTGAGGCGGTCAACACAACATTGGCTCCTAAAACGGCTTCTTTTTCAACTCGAACACCTTCTACAACAATACATCGTGACCCTATAAAAGCACCATCTTCAATGATAACAGGGGCTGCTTGTAGGGGCTCTAATACCCCGCCAATTCCCACACCGCCAGAGAGGTGAACATTTTTACCAATCTGTGCACAACTTCCTACGGTTGCCCAAGTATCAACCATAGTTCCCTCGTCTACATAGGCTCCGATATTCACATAACTTGGCATTAAAATACTGCCCTTAGAAATATAAGCACCATGTCGGGCAACGGCGTGGGGTACCACGCGAATGCCTTTGGCTTTGTAATTTTTTTTAAGTGGAATTTTGTCGTGAAATTCAAAGGGCCCAACTTCAATGGTCTCCATGGTTTGAATTGGAAAATACATCACGACCGCTTTCTTGACCCATTCATTCACCTGCCATCCATCGGCTGTAGGTTGGGCCACTCTGAGACTTCCTTCATCCAAGCGATCGATAATGTCTCGTACAAGTGCTTGTGTAGAAGCTTCTTTTAGCAGCTCGCGATTGTCCCAAGCCGCTTCAATGCTGCTTTGTCTTGTATCCATATTTAAATGATTTACAACAAATATAATGCATATAAAAAAAAGGGATGGCGATTGCTGCGTTTTTTGAAATTTAATTAATTATTGGGCTTGTGCTTTTTGAAATTGTATTTTTGCTTCATGGGAAGAATTTTGGCATTTGATTACGGAACAAAAAGAACGGGGATAGCGGTCACTGATCCACTTCAACTCATAGCATCGGGACTAAAAACTGTTGAAACTTCCGAAATCTTAACTTTTTTAAAAGCGTATTGTACTGATGAAGAAGTTGTATTATTTGTTGTTGGGCTGCCCAAACAAATGAACAATTTACCATCGGAAAGCGAACAGTTTATAAAATCATTTATAAGAAATTTAAAGCGTACATTTCCAGAAATTCCCATTAAGAGAGAAGACGAACGCTTTACTTCTAAAATGGCACTTCAGTCCATGATTGACTCGGGAATCAAAAAAAAACAGCGTCAAAATAAGGCCATGGTCGACGAAATAAGTGCCACATTAATTCTTCAATCCTATTTAAACCGTAAATAATTTAAATTCCATTATTTTTTCAAAATAGAGAGTTGTATTTTTGGTCTCTAAATTAATGATAAGATGATACTCCCTATTGTTGCCTATGGAGATCCTGTTTTGAAGAAGAAAGCGACTGAGATCTCATCGGATTATCCAGACCTAAAAACACTGATAGCCAATATGTATGAGACGATGTATGGGGCTTACGGAGTTGGATTGGCTGCTCCACAGGTTGGATTGTCAATACGTCTTTTTTTGGTTGACACAGCTCCTTTTTCAGAAGATGAATCTTTGTCAGTGTCCGAAGCAAAAGCATTAAAAGGCTTTAAAAAAACATTTATCAACCCTGAAATTATTGAACAGACTGGGGAGGAGTGGAATTTCAATGAGGGCTGCTTAAGCATCCCCAACATTCGCGAAGAAGTGTCTAGGAAACCACAAATTAAAATTCGATACCAAGATGCGAACTTTAAATCCCATATTGAAGTCTATGACGGATTGATCGCACGGGTCATTCAACACGAGTACGACCATATTCAGGGCATATTATTTACTGACAAGGTTTCAAATTTTAAAAAACGCTTGTTAAAAAGTAAGTTAAGTTCCATCACTAAAGGTAAAATTAATACAGATTACCGCATGCGGTTTCCGAAAATCTCTAAAAAAAGAGTTTAAAAAAACAACCTTATGAGTTTAGAAAAAATATTGGCAATTTCAAAAAAACCTGGACTGTTTAAGCTAGTGAACCCCAGCCGTGGTGGCTATATTGTAACATCCATGTTGGATCAAAGGCGCTCATTTGTCAAAATGGATAAAAATTTGAGCTTATTAAGTGAAATATCAGTCTATACCTTAGAAGCGGAGTTGCCTTTAGCAGATGTATTTAAAAAGATTTTTAAAAAAGAGGATGGTAAGAAAACCGCGGTAAATCCAAAGGCCTCAAAGGACGCTCTAGAAGCCTATTTTTTTTCTGTCTTACCAAATTTTGATGAAGATCGCGTTTACTCAAGCGATATTAAAAAAATTATAAAATGGTACAATCTTTTGGTTGAGGACGGCTTTGATTTTCAATCTCAAGAACAGACTTCTGAAAGTTAAAATTTTATAATTTTTTAATTCTCTTTTAATTATGTGGCGGGCTTACACCAAAGAATTTAAATACAATTGGCATTTGGCAGCCCCTGTCATCCTTGGCATGCTGGGTCATGTTCTAGTGGGTTTCGTAGACAATATCATGGTCGGGCGTTTGGGGTCTGCAGAACTGGCGGCTGTTTCCTTGGGGAATAGTTTCTTTTTCGTTGCCATGGCTTTGGGAATCGGTTTTTCTACAGCCATCACACCACTAGTAGCGGAATCGGACTCAGAACAAAATTTTATAAAGGGAAAATCTACTTTTAAACACGGGCTTATTCTCTGTTCTGTGATGTCATTACTGCTTTTTGTATTTATATTGTTGGCCAAACCACTGCTTTATTTAATGGACCAGCCCAATGAAGTTGTGGTCCTTGCACTTCCATATTTAGACATCATTGCAATTTCATTGGTTCCTTTGATAATTTTCCAAGCTTTTAAACAGTTCAGCGACGGCCTGTCCCTGACCAGATATCCTATGTATGCAACTGTAATCGCCAATCTCATAAATATTTTTATAAATTATATTCTAATTTTTGGTAAATGGGGTTTCCCTAAAATGGGAGTGGTTGGGGCAGGAGTGGGGACCCTTATTTCAAGACTTGTGATGCTTTTTTTACTGTGGTTCTTTTTAAAGCAGTTAAAAAAAACGAAAGTGTATTTAGAAAAAATTCAATTTCTTGTATTAGATTCTATAATGTTAAAAAAAATTATAGGTTTGGGATTGCCAAGTGCCCTTCAGATGTTTTTTGAGATTGGTGTTTTTACGGCTGCGATTTGGTTGAGCGGAACCTTGGGAAAGAACGCGCAAGCTGCCAATCAAATTGCCCTTAACTTATCGTCTATGACTTATATGATCGCGGTGGGATTGGGGGTTGCAGCAACCATCCGTGTGGGCAATCAAAAAGGGTTAAATCAAGCGGTAGAACTAAGAAGAATCGCCAAGTCAGTTTTTTTAATGGGACTTATTTTTGCGACCCTCTTTGCTGCGTTGTTTATGGTTTTTCATGAGCTGTTACCTGGATTTTACTTAGACCTGGACGATGCCATTAATTTTAAGGACAATAATGAAGTCATTGATTTGGCAGCACAGCTGCTCATCATCGCTGGGTTGTTTCAGATCAGTGACAGCATTCAAGTCGTATTTTTAGGAGCATTGAGAGGGCTTCAAGACGTTAAAATACCCACATTGATCACTTTTTCTGCCTATTGGATTGTGGGATTTCCCTTGAGCTATTACCTTGGAAATTCTGTTCGCTATGGCAGTGTGGGAATTTGGATGGGATTGCTTGCTGGTTTAACAGCTGCTTCAGTTTTTTTGTACCTTCGATTTGATTATCTTTCAAAAAAATTAATATTAAAAAAGTAAAGCTGAATGAAGCTGCCAAAATTTTTATTAGGAGACCACTCGGATCATCCCGATGCTGTATATGTTATTCACACACAATTCCCAAGATTTATCATCAATCTTGAAACAGAGGCTATTGAATGGTTTGAAGATTTTGACCCCGAAGATGAAAAAGACTTAAAATCAGAAGCGGAAAATGCAATCGTACAAGCCACGGCTTTTTACGATTTAGAAGTTTCTAAATATGAATAAGATTTTTTATGCTTGATGCTATTTTAGAATTAGATCGCGACTTATTGCTGTATTTGAACCATCTAGGGCAAGATCGTTGGGATGCATTTTGGTTTGCCATGACCAATAAAATAAATTCCATCCCCTTATACGCTACAATTTTATTTTTAATGGGTCGTGGTCTTGGCAAGAAAGGCGTCTTATTTCTTGTTGTTGTCATTGTTACCATGGTTACTTTTACCGATCAAATTACCAATTTATTTAAGGATGGTTTTGAACGTTTAAGACCATGTGCCCAACAAGGGGTTGTGGAACTTCTAAGACTGGGCGAATGTTCTGGTTTTGGTTTTTTTTCAGGACATTCTTCAAATTCTATGGCCGCCGCTATTTTTACAATTTTAATGTTGAGGTCACGTTTTAAAAATTATGTTTTTTTAATGATTCCCTGGAGTTTAATGATGGGTTACAGTCGAATCTATATCGGAAAGCACTATCCTCTCGACGTGCTTTGTGGCTGGGCTTTTGGTGCACTTTCAGGCTATTTATTTTATAAAATTTATAAAAGCTTGAAACCCCGTTTCATATGAACCGCTTAATTTACCCTCTCTTTTTTTTATATAAGTGCTTTGTGTACAGATGATGGATTTTTCTAAATTTTTAAAAAAATATAAAAATCGATCTGTTCGATTGATAGCACCCGAACTGGGCTTTGAAACCTATAAAGCCCTTGATTTATCCGATTCAAACATTGAGCTTCAGCGCGTTGGTTACAATACTTCCAAAACGCTTTCCGACTATATAAACAATCAACTTCAAAAGCACTCTAAACAAATTGCCTATGGCGGCTACTTGGAAAAAAGAGCGATTTACAAGCGCAGCGATCATTTTAAGAAACAGTCCAAAGAATCCCAAAGAAACATACACCTAGGATTGGATTTTTGGAGTTTAGAAGGGACAAGTGTTCACGCCGCTTTTGATGGCAGTATCCACAGTTTTAAGAACAACAAGGCTTTCGGCGATTACGGCCCAACCATTGTGCTAGAACATCAGCTTGAGGGGTTTCATTTTTTTACACTTTATGGACATTTATCTTTGGGTTCAATTACAACAGCCAAATTGGGAAGTAAAATTAAATCTGGTGCGACCATCGGTTTTTTAGGAGGGCCAAAAGTAAATGGAGATTATCCGCCACATTTACATTTTCAAATCATATTGGATCTTCAGGGCAATTTTGGAGATTACCCTGGGGTTTGTAGTGAGGAAGCCTTGAGTTTTTACAAGTCAAATTGTCCCAATCCGCATCTTTTTTTAGATATTTAAAACTTTATTCCCGAATTAAAACCCATTCTCCCTTTTGAATCAATGGCAGTGCTTGTTTGTATTTCATTTTTTTACTTTCACCACTGATCAGATTTTTAATATTGACTTTGTCGTTGCGACCAATTTTGGGTTGTTCTCTCACAATGGTTTCAATAACTGAAGACGATTTTTGTGTATTTGCACCCGCAGCTCTCGATTGAGCGGAACGCTCATCCATGTTTGGAATCACATCTTTTGTAGTTTGTACCTTTTCACGACGTCTTGTTTTGGCCTCCTGAATGGTATTGGCAGTTTCTCTTGGTATTTCTCCTTTAAATAGAAATGAGATGACATCTTTATTAACTTGATCAATCATGTTTTTAAACAATTCAAAGGATTCGAATTTATAAATTAATAAAGGATCTTTTTGTTCGTGTACAGCCAATTGAACGGACTGCTTGAGCTCATCCATTTTTCTTAAGTGGGTTTTCCAAGCGTCGTCAATAATGGCCAATGAGATGTTCTTTTCAAAATCGGTCACCAATTGTTTACCATTGGTTTGATAAGATTTTTCTAGATCTGTAATTACTTGAAGTGTTTTACTGCCGTCCGTAAAAGGAACCACAATCCTTTTAAACTTTTCCCTTTGATTTTCATAGACATTTTTAATCACTGGAAAAGCCAAGTCTGCATTCCTCTCCATTTTGGATTCGTAATGCGCAAAGGCTTCTTTGTAAATGATTTTAGTAAGCTCCTGCGGAAGTTGGTTTTCAAATTCGGATTTGGACATTGGCGCGCTCATTGAAAAGTAGCGAATCAGTTCAAATTCAAAATTTTTATAGTCATTGGCTGCTTTGTTGGTTTCTGTAATAATTTCAGCAGTATCGTATACCATATTGGCAAGATCAACCCTCAGACGCTCTCCATTTAAAGCGTTAAAACGCCTTTTATAAACAACTTCGCGTTGCGCATTCATGACATCGTCATATTCCAAAAGACGCTTGCGAACTCCGAACTGGTTTTCTTCTACTTTTTTCTGAGCTCTCTCAATCGATTTTGAAATCATGGAATGTTGGATCACTTCACCTTCTTTCAAACCCATTCGGTCCATCATTTTAGCAATCCTTTCGCTTCCAAACAAACGCATTAGGTTGTCCTCTAGAGACACATAAAATTGGGAACTTCCAGGGTCTCCTTGGCGACCAGCACGGCCCCTTAACTGTCGGTCTACACGTCTTGAGTCGTGCCGCTCAGTTCCAACAATTGCAAGTCCTCCAGCGCTTTTAACAGCCTCTGTTAGTTTGATATCAGTTCCTCTACCAGCCATGTTGGTAGCAATGGTCACTTGACCTGGTTTCCCCGCTTCTGCCACAATATCGGCCTCTTTTTTATGTAATTTTGCATTCAATACATTGTGAGGTATTTTTCGAATGCTCAACATTTTTCCGAGCAGCTCACTTATTTCTACACTCGTAGTTCCAATAAGCACTGGTCTGCCAGCTTTTGAAAGATTGGTAACTTCTTCAATTACAGCATTGTATTTTTCTCGTTTTGTTTTATACACCAAATCATCGCGATCGTCTCTGGCAATGGGTCGATTGGTCGGAATTTCAATAACATCCAATTTATAAATTTCCCAAAACTCACCAGCTTCGGTTACTGCAGTCCCTGTCATCCCAGATAATTTCCGGTACATGCGAAAATAATTTTGCAAAGTGACCGTAGCAAAGGTTTGAGTTGCAGCTTCAATTTTAACGTTTTCTTTGGCTTCTATGGCTTGGTGCAGGCCATCGCTGTAACGCCTTCCGTCCATAATTCGTCCGGTTTGTTCGTCTACAATCATTACTTTATTGTCCATCACAACATACTGAATGTCTTTTTCGAAGAGGGCATAGGCCTTCAGTAATTGGTTCATGGTATGAATGCGTTCTGACTTAATTCCAAAATCTTTAAATAATTCTTCTTTTAATGATGCTTCTTTTTCTTTGGGTAGGTTTTGGGCTTCAATTTTTGATATTTCCATTCCCATTTCGGGCATGACAAAGAAGTTAGGATCGTCTGCGCCAGAGAGATAATCAACACCCTTATCGGTCAACTCAATCTGATTGTTTTTTTCATCAATCACATAATAAAGCGCTGTATCGACTTTGGGCATTTCTCTGTTGTTATCCTGCATATAAAAATTTTCAGTTTTTTGCAACAATTGCTTGATGCCTTCTTCACTGAGAAACTTTATAAGTGCCTTGTTCTTGGGAATGCCTCTGTAAACTTGTAGTAATTGAAAACCACCATCTGTGGTGTCACCCGCCGCGATACTTTTTTTTGCCTCCGCTAAAACTGTTGTGAGCTGTTTTCGTTGTACGCTAACAACATCTTGGATCTTGGGCTTAAGTTCCATAAACTCGTGCCGATCTCCTTGAGGTACAGGACCAGAGATAATCAAAGGGGTTCGCGCGTCATCTATTAAAACGGAATCAATCTCATCGACAATGGCGTAATGGTGGGGTTTTTGAACCAAGTCCTCGGTTGAATGCGCCATATTGTCTCGTAAATAATCAAAACCAAATTCGTTGTTGGTTCCATAAGTGATGTCCGCACTGTAAGCATTTTTTCGCTCTGCAGAGTTGGGTTTATAATAATCAATGCAATCGATACTTAACCCATGAAATTGAAAAATGGGGGCCATCCAAGCACTGTCCCGCTTGGCCAAATAATCATTTACAGTGACCAAGTGAACTCCTTTCCCTGTCAGGGCATTCAAATAGACGGGGAGGGTGGCAACCAAAGTTTTGCCTTCCCCTGTTTGCATTTCTGCAATTTTCCCTTGATGCATGGCAACGCCACCAATCAATTGCACATCGTAGTGAACCATATCCCAAGTGATGGGTTTTCCAGCAGCATCCCATGAATTTTGCCACAATGCCTTATCGCCACTAAGTTTTACATAATCTTTTGTTGCCGAAATCTCACGGTCAAATGCTGAGGCGGTTACGGCAATCTCAGAATTTTCCACAAAGCGTTTCGCCGTTTCTTTAACAACGGCAAAGGCCTCTGGTAATAAATCGTTCAAAACAGACTGGGTGGATTCATATACCAAATCATTTAAGCTGTCAATTTCTTGGTAGATATCTTCTTTACGGTCAATATCAGTAGTGTTGTTGGCTTCTTCTTGAAGTGCTGAAATGCGTTCTTCATTATCGTTGGAGGCCATTTTAATTTGATCCTTGAAAGCGGCGGTTTTGGCTCTTAATGCATCGTTGGAAAGTGCTGCTATTGTGGATTCAAACTCTTTAATTTGATTGACAACCGGCAAGATGGCTTTGACATCTTGTTTGGATTTATCACCGACAAAAACTTTCAGTACAGAGTTTAATAGACTCATTGTAAAATTTTAATTAAGTATCTTCCGCAGATTGGACATTCAAATATACGGCTTGTTCTTATTTTTTATAAACATTGTTAAAAAAAAAGTCTCATGGGAGACTTTTAAAGAGTGAGCTTTGGAATCTAATATTCATCTTCGTTCCACAAATAATCTTCATCAGAAGGGTAGTCTGGCCAAATTTCTTGGATAGAATCATAAGACTCGCCCTCATCTTCAATGGCTTGAAGATTTTCTACCACCTCAAGTGGAGACCCTGTTCGGATGGAATAATCAATCAATTCGTCTTTGGTTGCTGGCCAAGGCGCGTCGCTCAAGTAAGATGCCAATTCTAATGTCCAATACATATTAAATTGAATTATAAAGTTTTTGCAAAAATAAATTTTTACATGAAAAGGCCAAGAAAAAATAAAGTTATTTCTCTCTTAAAATTTAGAGACTGATTCTACGGTCTTATTATATTGAAAAATCTTCTTTATAAATCAGGACTCATTCTTATATCGAATGTCTTTTTGACCATTGAATCAAATAAAAATATCTAACAATCAATGCCACCCATAACGGAATCAATGTGTAATTAAAAGATTGAACAGCGGTAAAGCTGTGTAAAAGCATTAGCAATAGCAGCATTACAAGAAACTTTAAGTAAGCGGTAAAACGCTTTTTTACTTTGTTTTTAAATAGTGTTGGTAGCAGCAGTAAATTAAAGGTAAATGCCCATAAAAAGTTATAATTATAAGCCGTATCTGAATGTGAAGTTCCAAACCACAAAAAGAAAATTAAAGCGCCAAGAATACCAGTACTCAAAAATATAAACAAGTCAATAAATTTACTCCTTGACTGTGATTTCCAATCTCTGAGGCTGAAGCCGATGATAAAAAGAGACAAAAAGCTGAAAACACACAAAGGACTCCACCAAAATAAGATGGCAGTTGAGGACTGTAGATCACTTAAAATTAGAGTTTTACTTACCAGTTTTTCGGAGCTTGTTTTGTATTTTGAATGCCCAAAAATATCCTCTAAGTACTTTGGTAGAAAAAGCTGTTGATCAACCCTTACCAATTGATCAATTTTAGAACCAAGCGCTAGGTCAATTCCAAAACCACCCCAAGAGTTCTGGGGGATATGAGAACGAATAAGTTCCCTAAAAGTCATTGTTCTGTAGTTTTTGTAAGGCAGAAATTGAATTGAATCGTTTACAATGGCCACTAAATCATCTTTTATTTTGGTCGCACAATTGTTGTAAAGGAAGTCATAAGAATAAGTTTTATTCTGAGGTTTTATCGCTGTTTGCAATCTTTGGAACAACCGTTGTTTTTCGGCCTCAGATAAGTTGATAATTTGTGCAGTTACCCGCCTTTTCTGACGCTTGTAGCTCGCTATAAAGGGTTTGTAATAAGCCCAACCAATTTCATAATCTAATTTTCCTTTTACAAAGTTGTAATAAAACCCCTCAGCTTCAAAATCATAGCGACCATAATCAAAAACAAGATCGATGTTTTGACCTGCATCGCGAATTCTAATGGCGCTGTGCCCAAAAGCATCATTAAGCGCTTGGCCTGGACCAATTGTGAGCACACTGACTTCGCAATCAGCGGACAATTGAACTTGAGCCTCTAAATAAGATGGTAAAAGGCCATAAATGAGAACTATTAAAATTATTTTAAAGCGCATCACCTTCTAAAAATTTCTAGGTCAACTTTGAGTGAAAAAACATTGGAATACAAAGCAACACTTTGATCTCCAATATCTGTAATGGCATAATCAATAGCAATTCCATTGTATTTAAATCCAATACCTAAATTTGGTTGAAAGGTTAATGTCTCAGAGTTGTCAAACTGTATTTCGTTCTGAAAATTACCAACCCCACCTCTTAAATATACCAAATCTATATAGCCAAGTTCAAACCCTAAAGCTGGATTGATACTTACAAATGAAGTGGCTATAAGATCATTGTTTTGTTCAAAACGCGCAATTAAATCCATTTCAACTTTTAAGGCGTAATCATAATCAAATACAAATGTTTTTGCGATTCCCAATTGAAGTTTTGGAAGGGTGAGTTCTGTGGCTTCTGGTTCTTCCTGATTTTGACCTGGTATGGCATTTTGAATGTCTTGTAATCGATCATCGTCAAAAGACCAAGCGTTGAAGGTAGTGGTGATGTCACGTGCCATCAATCCAAATTTCCAATTTTTGTGTTCAAATTGGATTCCAAGGTCCAATCCAAAGCCCCAAGAAGTTGCAAAATCTCCAATAATACGTCTGATAATTTTGGCATTGACCCCATAATTGAGTCCAGATATCGGCAGTTTCCGCGCATAAGATAAAGTAATGCCATAATCAACTGCAGAAAATAAGTTAATGCGGTCGTAATTGATATTGCCTTGCTGATCGATAAGTTGGGTGGTATCTAGAATGTCATCCACACCAAAACGGATCATGGATATACCAACAGCACTTCGATCATCTAAAGGCATTGCAAAAGCAGCATAGTTGTAATTGGCAATATTGGCAAAGTAACTAGAGTGCATCAAAGCCAGTTGATTGTCTTGTAAATGAACCAATCCTGCTGGATTCCAATATCCTGAATTCACATCATTAGTGGTCGCAGTTACGGCACCACTCATACCCAAGGCTGCCGCATCCACTCCAATATTCATAAATTCATTGGAATACTTACGTGTGTTCTGAGCATTGATTGTCAATGAAGCCGTGAAAAGAAAGCTGAGGATACTTAAAAAACAATATTTAGTATTCAAATTACAGGATTGTTGTGTAGTTTATAAACTCTATTTTTTAAGAGTTATTGTTGTTATTTTGCTGCAAACAAAAATAGTTTATTATTTTTACTAAATAAATATTATTCTTTTGAAAGCTTTCCTGCCTAACCTTCTTACTTTACTCAACTTGTTGTCCGGTTGCATCGCAGTGATTTACGCGCTTCAAAATGAATTATCTGTGGCCGCTTGGTTTGTGTTTTTGGGTATATTTTTTGATTTTTTTGATGGTTTTTTAGCCCGAAAATTAAAGGTTGAAAGTGCTCTGGGTCTTCAATTAGACTCCTTGGCTGATATGGTGACTAGTGGTTTGGTTCCAGGGCTGGTGATGTATCAGCTGATGCATGAGGCCTTGAACGAAACTTGGAATTTTGAAAATTTATTGCCCTATTTTGGATTATTGATTACAGTTGCTTCAGCGTATCGTTTGGCTCATTTTAATATTTCAAAGACTCACAACAATCACTTTAAGGGATTACCCACACCAGCCAATGCATTTTTAATCTTGAGTTTGCCTTTGATTTTAAACCACCCAAGTCAAATTATCTACGCCAAATTTATTTTGAATCCGTGGTTTTTATTTGGGCTTACACTTTTAAGCGCATTTTTATTAAATGCCCCCCTAAAACTTATGACTTTGAAGTTTAAGTCCTTACATTTTTCTGACAATATTGAAAAATTTATTTTTCTGGTTTTGTCGTTTGTTGTTTTGTGTTTTTTTAAGTACGTCGGTATTCTTCTTAGCATATTTTTCTATATATCAATCTCACTTATTAGACCTCCTAAAGATGTTTGAAAATTTTTTGACCTTAATTATGCTTGTAATGCTTCAGGCTGTCCTTGGTTTTGACAACCTATTGTATATATCACTAGAAAGTAAAAAAGCACCCTTGGAGCGGCAGTCTTTTGTACGCAAAACAGGCATCAGTCTGGCCATCATTTTTAGAATTGTATTGCTGTTTGTTTTGGTAAAGCTCATAGGTTATTTTCAAGAACCCATTCTACACATTCCTTTTGAAGGCCAATTGGAAGGCCAGTTCAATATCCACAGCATGATTGTTTTGGGAGGCGGCGTTTTTATTCTTTTTACAGCGATGAAAGAAATCTGGCATATGCTAAGCTTTAAAAATTTTTCACTCAGCGATTCAACTTCTGAGAGTTCGGTAAAAAAAGTAGTGATTATGATTGTGGTGATGAATGTTGTTTTTTCGTTCGATTCCATTTTAAGCGCCATGGCGCTTACAGATGTTTTTTGGGTGATGGCACTGGCCATAATTATTGGAGGTGTATTGATGATTTGGTTGGCAGAAAAAGTCACAGCTTTTTTAACAAAAAATCGAATGTATGAAGTGTTGGGCTTGTTTATTTTATTTATTGTGGGGATTATGCTTTTGACAGAAGGTGGACATCTCGCACATTTAAAAATATTTGGCGAGGTGATTGTACCAATGAGTAAAACTACATTTTACTTTATCATCAGCGTTTTGGTACTCATTGATGTCGTGCAAGGTCGCTATCAAAAAAAAATAATGAAAGCGCAAGAAAAAGCAGCCAAAGACTCTTAAAATTCCAACTTCTTTTTTCGAAGTTCAAAATTTTGTCCCAGATATACTTTTCGCACCATTTCGTCACTGGCCAGCATTTCAGGTTTTCCGGCCTTTAGAATGCTTCCTTCAAACATTAAATAAGTGCGGTCAGTAATGGCCAGTGTTTCCTGTACGTTGTGATCGGTGATTAGTATTCCAATATTTTTTTGGGTCAAACGCGCCACAATGCGTTGAATGTCTTCTACTGCAACTGGGTCTACACCGGCGAAGGGTTCATCGAGAAGAATAAAACTTGGATCTGTTGCCAAGGCTCTGGCAATCTCAGTACGCCTGCGTTCCCCACCCGAAAGTAAATCTCCTCTATTTTTTCTTATATGGCCCAAGCCAAATTCTTCAATGAGTGATTCTACCTTGTGATGCTGTTCCTTTTTTGAAAGTTTGGTCATTTGCAATACGCTCAAGATATTATCTTCAATAGACAATTTTCTAAAAACAGAGGCCTCTTGTGCTAAATATCCAATACCACTTTGCGCTCGTTTATACATTGGATAATTTGTGATATCTTGATCGTCTAAAAAAATAGTTCCGCCGTTTGGCTTGATCAATCCAACGGTCATGTAAAAAGACGTTGTTTTACCAGCACCATTTGGCCCTAAAAGCCCTACAATTTCTCCTTGCTCAACTTCAAAAGAAACATCTTTTACGACCTTTCTCCCGCTGTAAGATTTCATTAAATTCTGAACACTTAATTTCATCTGCTACTTTTTCAATGTTAAATATAATTAATTTGTGTAGAGTGGAAGGCTTGGAATTAGGACTTTCTTTGCTGTCGTTTCAACACAACTCTAGAAATAAAAATACTGACTTGGTATAAAATAATTACCGGTATGGCTACGATGATTTGACTCGCAACATCTGGAGGTGTAATAATGGCTGAAATAATAAGCACAATGACAAGGGCATATTTTCGATTCCTTTTTAAAAATTCTGGCGTTACCAATCCAACTTTTGTCAAATAATAAATAATGATTGGCAATTCAAAAATTAGACCAGAGGCCAAGACAGAGGCTCTGACCAACGCAATATAAGAGTTGAGATCAAAATCATTGTGAACTTGATTTGCAACGCTGTATGTCCCCAGAAAATTTATAGACAATGGACAGACAACGAAGTAGCCAAATAATACCCCAAGAAAAAAAAGCATTGAGGAAATAAATATAAAACCCCTCGAATTTTTTCTTTCGTTTGAATACAACCCCGGACTGATAAACTTCCAAAATTCATAGAGCGCATAAGGAAAAGCAATTACAAAACCAAAAGTGATGGAGGTCCAAATATGAGCTGAAAATTGCCCCGCCATCGTTCTGCTTTGAATTTCGAATTGAAAGTTGGTGTCACAAAAACTATCAAACCCCAATAAACTCGAAGCTTTACAAAGCAAGTCATAAGTAAAAAAATCAGGCTTTGTAGGGCCAAAAATTAGAATGTCAAATAAGAAACTCTTACCCAAAAATGCGATCAAAGCTGCAGCGACTACCGCCAAAGTAACTCGAATGATGTGCCATCTTAACTCTTCAAGATGGTCTATAAAAGACATTTCTTTTTCCTGTGTCATAACTATAGGATTCCCTCTGAAATTAAGTCGTGTATGTGAATGACTCCGGCATATTTATTGTCTTTTTCCAAAAGCAGTTGGGAAATTTCTTTGGATTCCATTAATTTTAAAGCCTTTACGGCCATGGTATTGTAGTGTATGGTTTTGGGATTTTTAGACATGATGTCAGCGGCGCTTAAATTTAAAAAATCATTTGTTTTGGAAAGCATTCTTCTTAAGTCACCATCAGTGATGATTCCCACAATAGCATCATTTTCAACAACTGCTGTAGCACCCAGGCGATTTCGAGTGATTTCCATGATGACCTCCTTGACTGACGAAGTTGCTTGCACTTGTGGTTTTTTATTTTTTTCAGAGAACTCTTTCACGGTCAAGAATAACTTTTTCCCTAGAATCCCTCCAGGGTGAAATTTAGCAAAATCATCTTTAGAAAAACCGCGAATTTCAAGCAGGCAAACTGCAAGAGCATCTCCAAGTACAAGCTGGGTGGTTGTACTAGTTGTGGGGGCCAGATTGTTAGGACAGACCTCTTTTTCTACATGAGAGTTTAGAACGCAATCTGCATGTTTTCCAAGCTTGGAGTTTGGATTTCCCGTAATGGCAATGAGTGGATTGCTTAATTTATTGAAAAGGGGCAATAAAACTTCTATTTCAGGTGTATTTCCACTTTTTGAAATACAAATTACTACATCCTTTTTTTGAATAACTCCCAAGTCACCGTGGATTGCGTCATTGGCATGCATAAAAATTGAAGGCGTACCAGTAGAATTAAATGTAGCTACAATTTTGTTGGCAATAATAGCACTTTTACCGACACCAGTAATTACCACCCGGCCTTTTGAATTGAGGATGAGTTCCACAGCATCATCAAAAGAAGCATCAATGTATGCAGCAATTTTTTTCAGGGCTTCACTCTGTTCAATTATTGCTTTTTTGGCAGAATTCTGGATTGTAGTTTTTGTTCTTAATTCTTTCATAATTAATTGTATACCCTAGTAAATATACTTATCTTAGAATTGGATTACAAAAAAACGAAAAATTAGTGTCATAATTTAATTTATTTTGTTTTATATAAACAGCGTTTAAATTTATTTTAGGCAACGGAGACTTTAATATTCAATGGGAACTTCTTTTGAAAATTTACACAAAGCACTAAAACTTTATTTTGGTTTTGATGGGTTTAAAGGGCTTCAAGAATCTGTCATACTCAGTATACTTTCCAAAAAAAACACCTTTGCTATCATGCCCACTGGAGGCGGAAAGTCTTTGTGTTACCAATTGCCAGCACTTATGCAAGAGGGAACCGCCATTGTCGTGTCTCCGCTCATTGCATTAATGAAAAATCAAGTTGATGCCATTCGCGGTATTTCTGAAAAAGAGGGCATTGCTCATGTTTTAAATTCCTCATTGAATAAAACCGAAATCAAACAGGTTAAATTTGATATCATCAATGGCACTACAAAACTTTTATATGTAGCGCCCGAATCGCTTGCAAAACTCGAAAATATTGAATTTTTAAAGGAACGATTGATTTCTTTTATGGCTGTAGACGAAGCCCATTGTATTAGCGAGTGGGGTCACGATTTTAGACCAGAATACAGGAACTTAAAAAAAATAATTTCTCAAATTGGCGATGGCATTCCAATCATTGGTTTGACAGCGACTGCCACTCCTAAGGTTCAAGATGATATTCTTAAAAATTTAGGCATGCCAGACGCCAATACATTTAAGGCGTCTTTTAACAGGCCTAATTTATACTATGAGATTTTACCCAAAACGAGTCAGGTAGACAATGACATCATTCGTTTTGTGAAAAAAAATGAGGGAAAATCAGGAATTATTTATTGCCTGAGCCGCAAGCGTGTAGAAGAATTGGCGCAAATTCTTCAGGTCAACGGGGTCAAAGCTGTTCCGTATCACGCTGGTCTGGATTCCAAAACACGTTCTCAGCACCAGGATATGTTTTTAATGGAAGATATCGATGTGGTGGTTGCTACTATTGCTTTTGGGATGGGGATAGACAAGCCTGATGTTCGTTTTGTAATCCATCACGATATTCCAAAAAGTATTGAAAGTTACTACCAAGAAACAGGCCGTGCTGGTCGGGACGGCGGCGAGGGTCATTGTTTGGCTTATTACGCATATAAAGACATCGAAAAATTGGAGAAATTTATGTCTGGAAAGCCCGTGGCAGAACAAGAGATTGGATTTGCACTTTTGCAGGAAGTTGTGGCTTTGGCTGAAACCTCCATCTCGAGAAGAAAATTTATTTTACATTATTTTGGAGAGGCCTTTGACAATGATACAGGTCCTGGTGGGGATATGGACGACAATGTTCGCAATCCAAAACCACAGAAAGAAGCCAGGGAAGATCTCAAAATTCTTCTTAAAATAGTTGGGCTTACAAATCAAAAGTATAAGATTAAAGACCTTGTAAAGGTTATTATCGGAGAAGAAAATGCCTTGATTAGGTCTCACAAAACTGATTTACAACCTTTCTTTGGAGATGGCAAACACAGCACTGCCGCTTACTGGACGGCTTTGTTGCGTCAGGCTTTGGTCGCAGGCTATATTCGCAAAGAGATTGAATCTTACGGGGTCGTAAAAATGACAGAACTGGGGAGCGGTTTTTTGGAATCTCCGTCCTCTTTCACGATGACTGAAGACCACAGTTATGAATTGTCAGAAATACACTCTAGCTACACCGCCCCAAAGTCTGAAGCCGATCAAACCTTGATTCGAATGCTTAAAGATTTGCGAAAATCAAATGCCAAAAAATTAGAGGTTCCTCCTTTTGCTATTTTTCAAGATACCTCCATTGAAGATATGGCATTAAAATACCCCATAAGTATTGAAGAATTGCAAAATATTCACGGTGTAGGAGAGGGCAAGGCCAATCGCTATGGTCGTGATTTTATTGTCTTGATAAAACAGTATGTAAACGAGAATAACATTCTTAGAGTCGATGATTTGATCATAAAATCAACAGGTTCCAATTCTTCACTAAAACTTTTTATTATTCAAAGTGTTGATCGCAAACTTCCCTTAAATGATATTGCGGATGCAAAAGGCATGGATATGCCAGACTTTATCAAAGAATTGGAATCCATTGTATTTTCAGGAACAAAGCTCAATATTACTTATTGGATTGATGAAATCTTTGATGAAGATCAGCAAGAGGAAATGCACGATTATTTTATGGAATCTGAGTCAGATGATATCGAACTTGCTATTGAGGAGTTTGACGGCGACTATGACGATGAAGAATTGAGACTTTATCGCATTAAGTTTATGAGTGAAGTCGCCAATTAATTTCAAATTTAATAGGGTACAGTCTTTTTTTTTATAAATCATCCTTACATTTGTGCTTCAAAAATTTAATCAAATGGAAAACGGACTTTACGCCAAATTTTTTACTTCAAAAGGGACTATCACAGTTTCATTAGAATATACTAAAACACCGGGTACAGTGGGTAATTTTGTAGCCTTGGCCCAAGGCGATCTAGAAAATTCAATAAAAAAGCAAGGAGACCCCTACTACGACGGTCTTAAGTTTCACAGAGTCATTCCAGATTTTATGATTCAGGGAGGCTGTCCCCAGGGAACAGGTACTGGAAATCCCGGATACCAATTTGACGATGAATTTCATCCTGACTTAAAACACGACGCAGCGGGAATACTGTCCATGGCCAATGCGGGTCCAGGTACCAATGGCAGTCAGTTTTTTATCACCCATATTCCAACCCCGTGGTTGGATGGCAAACACAGTGTTTTTGGTAAAACTATTGATGGTCAATCTGTTGTTGACAGCATTGTTCAAGGAGATACTTTAGAGAGAATTGAAATCATCGCGGAAGGAGATAATGCGATGGCATTTAATGCGATTGAAGCTTTCAGAAGTTTTGAAGGGGCTAGAGACAAACGCCTGGCTGAAGAAAAAGCAGCCATTGAAGCTGAATTGGAAAGCCTTGGGGCAGGCTTTGAGAAAACTTCTAGTGGTTTGCGCTATCAGATCTTACAAAAAGGAGACGGTGAAAAAGCACAAAAAAATAAAACCGTCTCAGTTCATTACAAAGGGCAATTGAGCGATGGAACTGTTTTCGATTCTTCATATAAGCGCAACCAACCCATTGAATTCAGTTTGGGTATGGGACAAGTCATTCGCGGTTGGGATGAAGGGGTTGCACTTTTAAAAGTTGGCGATAAAGCACGTTTTGTAATTCCCAGTCATCTCGCCTACGGAAGTCGCGGGGCTGGCGGGGTCATTCCTCCAAATGCAAACCTGATTTTCGATGTAGAATTGATGTCAGTAAAATAACCCGTTTGGTTTAAATTCAGTTATTTTTTTATTGTTCATAAACTCCTGATGTTTATTGACCGTGTTTGAATAGTTATTTGTAAATTTGTTTGCGTTTAAAAGCGCTCAATGGCTCAAACAATCACCAAATATATCTTTGTCACCGGCGGTGTGAGTTCATCCTTAGGAAAAGGGATTATAGCTGCCTCCCTGGCAAAACTCCTTCAAGCACAGGGCTATCGAGTGACCATTCAAAAATTAGATCCCTATATAAACATAGATCCAGGTACCTTAAATCCATATGAACACGGGGAGTGTTATGTTACAGACGATGGGGCAGAAACAGATTTAGATTTGGGGCATTATGAACGCTTTTTAAACGTCCCTACTTCACAAGCTAATAACGTAACAACGGGTCGTATATACCAGAGCGTGATTGAAAAAGAACGCCGAGGCGAGTTTTTGGGTAAAACGGTCCAGGTCATTCCACATATTACTGATGAAATCAAAGCCCGCATCAAATCATTGGGTTCCAATGGCGATTACGATATTGTGGTCACAGAAATTGGGGGTACTGTTGGCGATATAGAATCATTGCCTTATATAGAATCTGTTCGCCAATTGAAGTGGGAAATGGGAAACCACAACGCCTTGGTAATTCACTTGACATTGATACCCTATTTATCTGCTGCTGGTGAGTTGAAAACCAAACCGACCCAGCACAGTGTGAAAACTTTGATGGAAAGTGGTGTTCAGGCGGACATCTTGGTCTGTCGAACTGAACACCAACTCGGTAGCTCTATAAGATCTAAATTAGCACAATTTTGTAATGTAAAAGAAAATTGTGTGATTCAATCTATAGATGCATCGACCATTTATGACGTGCCAAATTTAATCCTTGAAGAGGGTTTGGATAAAGTTGTTTTGGACCAGTTGCAACTAGAGCGTCATGAACCAGATTTAAATTCATGGAACACCTTTCTGGAAAAACACAAAAATCCAGTAGACGAAGTCAATATCGGTTTGATTGGAAAATATGTCGAACTTCAAGATTCTTATAAATCAATTTTAGAGGCTTTTATTCACGCCGGTGCTGCCAATGAAGTCAAAGTCAAAGTCAAATCCATTCATTCAGAACACTTAGAAGCCTCCAGCGCCAAAGAACTACTTTCCGGATTGGATGGAATCCTTGTTGCACCTGGCTTCGGTGAACGGGGGATTGAAGGTAAGATTGAGGCCATTCGCTTTGTACGTGAATGTAAGATTCCCTTTTTTGGAATTTGTCTGGGCATGCAAATGGCAGTCATTGAATTTTCAAGAAATGTTGTAGGCTTAACCGCTGCCAATTCCTCTGAAATGGATACCGAGACCCCACACCCGGTCATTGATTTGATGGAAGATCAAAAACATGTTCAAAATAAAGGGGGTACCATGCGTTTGGGGGCGTGGGACTGTTCGCTCTTAGGGGGTTCTGTCGTTCATTCTATATACAAAGAAAAAACAATTAGCGAGCGACACAGACACCGCTATGAATTTAACGAAACTTATAAGGCTCAAATTGAATCCAAAGGAATGATTGCCACTGGAGTCAACCCTGAGACTGCATTGGTTGAAATTATTGAAATCCCTGACCACCCCTGGTTTATAGGCGTACAATACCATCCCGAATACAAGAGTACTGTTGCCAACCCACATCCCTTGTTTACAGCATTTGTAAAAGCAGCCTTAAAGTACCAAACATCAAAATAAAAAATTATACTTAATTTAGGGCTCGTTAATCCCTTGTTTTTAGATATGGAAGAAAAAAAATTTGATTTTAATACGCTTATTGGTTTCTCACTTATTGGCGCCATTTTACTGTACGTAATGTATCAAAATCAACCCACGCCTGACCAATTGGCGTTGCAGCAAAATACCGAAGCAGCAGAAGTTGAAATTCAAACTACAAATGACGCTGGCTTGATCCGCCCGTCCATCTCGATTGATAAGGCTGACAAAGAAGGAAATTTTAAGTATAATTTAGAAACGTCAGCTGAAAAAGAAAATTATTTGGTATTAGAAAATAATCTCTTGGGGTTAAAAATTAAAAATGTGGGCGGTATTTTGTCAGAAGTTAAACTCAAGCCATTTGTCAATCACGATTCTGTACCTGTTTACCTTATAAAGGATCAGAGTTCTCAACTCAACTTAAAGTTTTCAACCACAGATAAGAGAACCTTAAACAGTTTGGATTTGTATTTTGAGCCCTCCCTTTCCAAAGTGGGCAGCACACAAATTTTGTCTTTAAAGGCCAGGGTTTCGGAGACACAATATTTGGAATATATTTACACGCTCGCTGCCGATGATTATATGCTTGGATTTTCAATTCAATCAAAAGGTCTTTCGGAATTTTTTGACAACCGTCAATCCCCAGAAATTACATGGGATTTTAAGGCCATTCGACAAGACCAAAGCATCGCATTTGAAAATCGTTACACTCGCTTGAATTTTCAATATGAAACTGACAAACTAAATAAATTATCGCAGTCAGGTGACGATGATGAGATCCTTAAAGACATCTCATGGATTTCCTACCGTCAACATTTTTTTAGCTCAATTTTAGTGCCCGATACAAATATCAAAACAGCTGAAGTAAGATCTTATGATTTGGTGGAAGATGTAACCGTTGATACTGTTTTTACAAAGAAATACAGTACAAAATTCCCCTTGTCTTACACGGATGGTGAAATTCGAAAGGATTTGAATTTTTACTTTGGTCCAACCTATGCGGCAACGCTTAAGAAATACGATAAAAATCTCGAAGCCAGTATTCCATTTGGATGGGGTATTTTCGGTTGGATTAACAAATCTATTTTTAGCCCACTTTACGCTTGGCTTAGTAGCTTCCTCTCTTATGGTATTGCTATAATTGTCATGACAATTATGGTTAAAATCCTACTGTCGTTCGTTCAATACAAGCAGTTTTTATCACAGGCAAAAATGAAAATCCTCAAGCCTGAGTTAGATGCCTTGCGCGAAAAGTACAAGGGCAATAAAATGAAAGCGCAAAAGGAAACTATGGCCCTTCAAAACAAAGCGGGTGCCAGTCCTCTAAGTGGTTGTCTTCCTGGCCTCTTACAAATTCCTGTTTTTTACTCGCTTTTTATGTTTTTCCCCATTGCTTTTGAATTGCGTCAAAAACCATTTTTATGGGTCAAAGATTTGAGTTCATATGACACGATTGTTGATTTGCCTTTTAACATTCCGTTCTATGGCGACCACATTAGTTTATTTCCAATCTTAGCTTCTATCGCAATTTTCTTTTATATGCGAATGACCACAGGTCAAAATATGGCGGTACAGCCTAAGCAAGAGGGCATGCCTGACATGGCTAAAATGATGAAATATATGATTTATTTTTCGCCGCTATTAATGCTGGTATTTTTTAACAACTACGCCTCGGGACTGAGTTTGTATTATTTTGTTTCCAATTTGATAAGCATTGCCATTATGTTGGTGATTAAAAACTTTATCATTGACGAAGCCAAAGTTTTGGCAAAAATTCAGGTCAGCAAAGCCAAACCCAAAAAGCAAAATCGCTTCCAGCGAAAAATGTCTGAAATTATGGAACAAGCCGAAAAGCAAAAGGCCATGCAAGAGAGGCAAAGAAAATAAAACATATTTTTTAGGCTGCCGTTTGGCAGCCTTTTTTTGTGTTAAAATCTCACGACAATAATTCTTAAATTTGCAGTATGAAAACAGTAGTAGTTGGCCTTTCTGGTGGAGTTGATTCTAGTGTTGCAGCTTATTTATTAAAGCAGCAAGGCTTTCATGTTATTGGATTATTTATGAAGAATTGGCACGATGACTCAGTAACCATTTCTGAGGAATGTCCTTGGTTGGAGGATAGCAATGATGCCATGCTGGTTGCTGAGACTTTAGAAATCCCCTTTCAAACTGTTGATTTAAGCGAAGAATACAAGACCAGAATTGTTGATTATATGTTTGATGAATACCAACGGGGTCGAACGCCAAACCCAGATATTTTATGCAACCGTGAAATTAAATTTGATGTCTTTTTAAAAATTGCACTTTCACTAGGAGCCGATTTTGTGGCCACTGGTCACTATTGTCGTAAAACGGTTTCAAATCCAGATTCAAAAACGACCCTATATTCATTGAGATCAGGAGCCGATTCAAACAAAGATCAATCTTATTTTCTATGTCAGCTTTCGCAACAGCAGCTCTCAAAAACACTTTTTCCAATCGGTTCATTGAAAAAGTCTGAGGTAAGAGCTATTGCCTCTCAATTAAAGCTTGTAACCGCCGATAAAAAAGATTCTCAAGGCCTTTGTTTTATTGGTAAAGTTAGACTTCCTGATTTTTTACAACAAAAATTACAACCCATAAAAGGCGCCATTGTTCAAATACCCTCTAATTTTGAAGCCTATCACAAAACACATCCGGTCTTTAAGACCAAAACGGCGGCGCTTGCATATCATGCAGAACCCATTTGTTATAAAAAAGATGATGGTATACTTATAGGATCTCATCAAGGCGCTCATTTTTTTACCAAAGGTCAACGCAAAGGTTTGGCTGTGGGTGGTACCAAAGAACCGCTGTTTGTCATTGCGACAGATGTCGATCAAAATATTATTTATGTCGGTGAGGGAAAACAACACCCTGGGCTGCACAGAAAAACACTTCGCGTTGATAATGACGATGTCCATTGGCTGCGACCCGATTTGGAATTGATTAATGGAGCACATCTTGAAGTTAAGGCACGTATTCGTTACCGTCAACCCCTTGAAAGTGCTAAAGTTTTTCAAACTGACCTAGGTTTGTTTGTAGATTTTAACAAACCACAAACTGCCATTACAGAGGGGCAGTTTGTTGCTTGGTATTTAAAAGATGAATTGGTGGGTTCCGGTGTAATTTCTTAAATTTATAAAGGTGTATTAAAATTCTTATTTGCATAAAAATGCTGTCAATTCAATTAAATAATGAGATAAATGACAAATCGTAAAGAACAATTAAAGGCTTTTGATCGGCTGCTGACCATTATGGATGAATTAAGGGCGCAGTGCCCATGGGATAAAAAACAAACCATGGAAACGCTTCGGCCTCTGACAATCGAAGAGACTTATGAGCTCACAGATGCCATTTTAGATCAAAATCTAGAGGATATCAAAGGGGAGCTGGGAGATTTGTTGTTACACATTGTCTTTTATGCTAAAATTGGAAGTGAATCCAGGGCTTTTGATATTTCAGATGTTTTAAATACAATCTGTGAAAAATTGATTAAGCGACACCCGCATATTTATGGAAATGTTCAAGTAAACAATGCAGAAGATGTCAAGCAGAATTGGGAGAAAATAAAATTAGATGAAGGTAAAAAGAGCGTTTTAGAAGGGGTACCAAAAGCCTTGCCAGCACTGGTAAAAGCCAGTCGAATTCAAGAGAAAGTTTCTGGGGTAGGCTTTGATTGGGATAGCCCTGAACAAGTATTTGAAAAAGTTGAGGAGGAGTTGCAGGAATTTAAAACTGAAGTTGAGCAAAAAAATCAAATGGCCATGGAGGCAGAATTTGGAGATGTTTTATTTTCACTGATTAATTATGCTCGTTTTTTAAAAATAAATCCTGAAAATGCCCTAGAGCGTACCAATAAGAAATTTATCAAGCGTTTTAAACACTTAGAACAACAACTTCAAAATTCTAAAAAGACACTTTCAAATATGACATTGGAAGAAATGAATGTACTGTGGGAAGAAGCGAAGAACCAATAATTTATTGTACTACTTTTTTTATCGATATCAGCTTCTGATTCCAATCCATTAATTGTGATTTGTAGGATTCTATTTTATTTTTAACATCTGCAACCACCGGATTGTCGTCCTTGACATTGGAGAAAAACTGTAAGTTGTTTTCCAACTGATTCATTTCTGATTTTATTTCCTCAATTTTTTTCTTAACGAAGCCAATCTCATTGTTAAGAGCCCTGCTATTTTTGGATATTTCTTGCAGTTTATTGCGGTATTTTAAATGCTTCATTTCCGATTCGCTCACTCCAATATCCATGAGTAAGGAATTAATTGATTTTGAAAAATCACGGTCAATTTGACGTTTATTTTTTGGCACATTTCCTACATCTGCCCATTGTTTTGAGTATGTTTTTAGGGTATTGATATCGGTCTCTTTATCATCTCCCTTTGTAAATAATCTAAGCGTTTCAAAAAGTTTCTCTTTCTGAACAAATGCCTCATTTTCTTCTGGGGTTCCCGCATTTTTTTGTTGGTGATAGCGATCAAAGAAGTGGTTACAAGCCGCTCTGAATTCCTTCCAGAGCTTGTTGCTTTCCTTTCGTGGTATATGGCCGATACTTTTCCATTGACTTTGAATATTTTTTATCAAAACAGTAGTTGTTTCGAAGTCTTCACTGTCCTTGTTTTGTAATGCAATTTCTACCAATTCTTTTTTCTTTTTAAGATTTTCCGATTGGTCTTTTTTTAGAAATTTATAAAATTTATTTTTATTTTTATTGAACATTCTAACCCCAGATTTAAAATCTGTCCATGATTTATTCCTGAGTTTTTTAGGAACACTTCCAAGTTTAAAAAAGCGCTCTCTTAGCTGTTCAATGGCTTTTATTTGTTTTTGCCAATCTGAATGCGTTTTAAATTCTGAGTTGGCAATCTCATTAATTTCTGAAATTAATATTTCCTTAGACTTATAGTTTGCCAACAGTTCTTCTTCGATCTGTACATTGAAAACTTTTCGTTTGTCATTGATAACTTTGGTTGCAGCAGCAAATTGCTCCCACAGCTTTTCACGGTACTCTTTGGGTACAGGCCCCAGCTCGTCTTTCCAAATTTTATGTAGCGCTTGTAACTCTCTGAAAGCACGGCCTAAATTTTCTTCCGTTGCGAGTGCCTCGGCATTTTTTAGAAGCTTTTGTTTCTTTTCTAAATTATATTTATAATCGCGATCTCTTAAATCACGATCTAAATGTAAAAAATCATAAAACCTTTCAACGTGGTGGCGGTAATTATTCCATACATTATTGGCGTCCTTGGCAGGTACTTTCCCTAGGTTTCTCCATTGTTCTTGTAAATTTTTAAAAGCATTGTAGGTTGTATTGCTATTTTGATTAACATCAATAAGTGCTTTTATTTCCTCAATAATTTGGAGCCTAGCTTCTAGATTTTTTTTGTATTCTAGAGTTCTATTTTTTTCAAATCTCTCATTCCTTTCCCTGAAAGATCGCGATAGGGTATTGAATTTTTTCTTGTGGGGACTGCTAAAGTTAAAATCAATGCTGTTTCCGCCTTCGGCTAGAAAAGTCTCTTTATTTGTGGTTAAAAGCGAATTGAACTTGGTATTAAAGGCTTTTTTGATGCGATTAACTTGGGATCGAATGGCATAGACGTCCTCATTTTTAAGTAAATTTTCAAATGATTTTACCAGAGAATCAATGTCTAGATCCTCATAGTTTATGGCAGTTTCTTGGGGGTGGTCAACGGAAGCTTCTGCATCAGCTTCAACTTCTTTTTTTTTGTCTTCAAGATTTGTTTCTTTGGATGGAATTTCATTGCTAAGAGCGGGTTTTTTTTTTAGGTCACCCCCTTTATTGTTTGCTTCTTTATTTCCATCTGCTTCTTGCAGCTCATCTTGCATTTCCATAGGTCAAAGTTTTTCGAAATTACAATTGCTTTCGTTATAAATATAATGCTATGTTCTTAATTTACAAATTAAAAAACACAATCTTGATTTATGTATTCCATATTTTCCAAGATTTTTCAGCTTGCAGTTCTAACATTTTTAAACCATTTAATACAGTAGCGCCAACTTTTGACCCGTAATTTAAGAACCGGGTTTTCGAAGGATTGTAAATTAAATCATAAACCAAATGTTTTTTTGTAAGACCATCATAGGGAATTGGCGGGCATAATTCCGTATTTGGATGGGTGCCAAGCGGGGTACAATTTATAATTATTTGGTGTGATTTGATATGTTCTACAGTCAATTCTTTATAGCTAAAGGCGTTGTTGTTTCTTGGTGATCTAGAAACGAAAGTAAATGGGATTCTCAAATTACTCAAGGCAAAGGCCACCGCTTTTGAGGCACCGCCAGTTCCCAAAATAAGGGCTTTTTTATGACCGATATTTAAGCAAGGTCTGAGGCTTTCAGTGAAACCGAAATGGTCTGTATTAAAACCAATGCGTTTTCCATTTTGGATTTTTATGGTATTTACCGCTCCAATCCTCTTTGCGTCACTGTCTAACCCATCCAAATGCGGCAGAACCGTTTCTTTGTATGGAATGGTCACATTGAGCCCAGAAATTTGGTTTGAAGTTTGGAATAGCATGTCGAATTCATCAATACTGTTGAGGTCAAAATTTTCGTAAACACAATTGATGTCTGATTTTTTAAATTTGTCATTAAAATAGTTCCTTGAAAAGGAGTAATCAATATTTTTACCAACCAAGCCATAAATCTTCATCCGTTTATTTTTTTGTATTTAGCACGCCATTGCAATCCAAGAACCAAGGCAATTCCAAATATAATCAATAATAAGGCAAATAACGTATCAACAGAGAACTCTGGCATGTAACGCTGGTAATTTACAATGCGATTTTCACCATTGGAATCCAGTATATATTGATCCATTGCGTTACTTTTATAAATAGCAGTTTTCCATGGCCATACAACTCCCAATGATCCTGTTACAAATCCCATGATCAAGGCCATAGTTGTATTTTTGTAATGTTTTAAAACAAAGTTTAAAATATGAGACAAAACAATGAGCCCTACAACAGAACCTATTGTAAAGACCATTAAGATCTTTAGCATTTTTGAAATATAAGGGTCTGAAACAAATTGAAAATTTCCGGAGATGACATTGACAAGTGTATCAAATAAGGCATTGACAGCATCCACCAATAAAAGGACATAATTCCCAAGAAGCATTAAAATAAATGATCCAGAGAATCCTGGAAGTGTCATCCCAATGATGCTCACAATCCCACAAAAAAACACAAACCAAAGGTTGTCATTTTGGCTTAATTGAGATAAAAAATTAAGACTTCCACCGACAATAATACCAATAACAGTCCATAAAATAGATTTCCATTTCCATTTTTCAAAGTCATTAAAAATATAAATTACAGATCCAATGATCATCCCAAAAAAAAGGCTCCAAACATACAATTCATAGTTCACAATTAAAAAGTCTAAAATTTTAGATACACTAAAAAAACTGACAATCATTCCAGTGAACAGTAAACTTAAAAAACGGCCATTGATATGTTTAAAAAAGGATATCAGTCGTCCTGAAACCAAGAGTGAAAGTCCGATGCGATCAAATTTTTGGAGCGATTCAATAAACTCTTCATAAAAGCCCAATACAACGGCAACGATCCCCCCAGACACACCGGGAACTTTATTGGCCGCTCCCATGGCAATGCCTTTAAGAATTAAATTGGATTTACCTTTTAAGGTTTTATATGGCTTCAATGGATTTTGTTTTTACACTTATAAATTCAAAAATAAAAATAATTAGAAACCCGATCAACATCAAAACTAATGCCGAATACAATTGTGGGTCGCCTTCAAATTCAAAGGGTAAAATACATTCTTCTTTCAGGGGTACAAGAACCCCTTTGGAGTTGACGCGTTCAGTCAATACTTTTTTCCATGGCCATATTTTGACCAAGGCACCCGTCATAAAGCCTGTTAAAAGGGCAAGAGTGGCCTCTTTATATTTATCAAACAACCATTTTAAGACCTTAGAAAAAGACAAAATTCCAACAATCGCACCCAAACAAAAACTCATTATTTTTAATAAATTTTTATCGTTAATAGCTTGAAGTACTGAGCTATATGACCCCATTATAACCAATATAAAGGCCCCTGAGATTCCCGGTAAAATCATTGCACATATGGCAATAGCGCCTGAAAAAAATAAATAGGGTATAGTTTCAGAGGAATAGAGAATTTCAAGTTTTGTAAGCTTATAGGCAATACAAACTCCCAACACCAGCGCCAAGACTGTCATTGTATTTATACCTTTAATTTTTTTAAAGATGTATAAGATACTTGCCAATACCAATCCAAAGAAAAAAGACCAAATTAAAATGGGTTTTTTATCCAATAGCCATGTCACTACTTCTGACAAAAGTAGGATACTGGAAATAATACCAAAAAACACAGTCAATAAAAAATTACCGTTAATGGTTTTCCACACGGCTTTAAATTTCAATCCTTTTAGATCGGAAAACAATGAAAATTTAAACTGACTTAAGCTTGAAATTAACTCCTCATAAATCCCAGATATAAAGGCGATGGTACCACCTGAGACCCCAGGGACAATATCGGCAGCCCCCATAAACATCCCTTTAAAATAAAGCCACAAATAGTCTATGAATGTTCGTTTCATATCTAAAACTCAGTCTCGTAAATATAACTAAATTTAGTTTGAAGGATTTTTATAGTTTTCAATAAATTGCACAACCTTGTGAAGTTTGTATATTTCTGGAAACAACTCCTCAATAATAAAAACGTGCTCTGAATTAATGTGAAGTGCCGACAGCAGATGTGCAAATCCAGCTTTTTGGTCATTTAGCTTAAAACAAATTCCAGAAATTCTAAATTCCAGTTCTTCATTTTCTGGATGGTGTTCCATGGCCTGAATAAAATTGTATTTAGCCGCTTCTAGCTCTCCCAGTTCAATTAGAATATCACCCCTAGAAATCCATGTGTTTAATGAGACCTCTCCCAATTCGAGTGTTTTTTTAAAGCCTCTTTCCGATTCTTCCAGATAATTCAGTCTTCGATTTATATTGGAGTAGAACAGCCAATAACTTGTGTTTTCATCCTCAATATCAATGGCTTTATTGACATAAAAAAGGGCTTTTAAATCGTCTTTATTTGAGAAATAAAATCGGGCAATTTTTATCCAACCTTTATCAAAAGCCGGATCTTCCTTTACGGCTTTAAAAAAGAATTTTAAACATTTATCCTTCTGGCCAAGTTGCTGATAACAACTGCCAATTTTTAAATATGTAAAGGCATTGGGTCCCTCCAAAACCATTGCTATATGATAGTGTTCAATGGCTTCATCAAAGCGACTGAGCTGTTCTAAAACTTTGGCTTTTTCTAAATAGGCTCCAATGAATGTATCGTCTGAAATAATTGCAAAATCAAAGGCAGTCAATGCTTTTTCTATTGACTTGGTTTGTAGGTATTGTTTACCGAGTTGGTGCCATGCCACTTCGCAGTAAGGATTTTGATCAATATACCATACAAGATAATCAATAGCATCCTGAGCTTGGTCCAAGAATTCAAAGCAATAAATAATATTGTACAAAGATGAGTAGTCTTCGATATTTAATTCAATACATTTCATAAAATGCAGCTTGGCATCTGTATAATTATCTAAAAAGAGGTACTCCATTCCAATTAAAGATTGAATTTCAGAGGAATCTTTAGAAAATTCGAGCGCCTTTTTGAAAACTTCAATAGCTTTATCGTGTTGGTCTCTTTTGGAGTGTATGTTTGCTTTTTGAATGTAAATTTCTTCGTTGTTAGGTTCCAATTCAAAAAGGGAATTTAGTAATTTGTCGGCTTCTGAAAGTTTATTTTCAAAGATTAATATTTCAACGCGAAAAAGTTTTAAGTTAACAGATGAGGGGTGTTGATCGAGTCCAAGTTTTATGGCTTTTTTAGCCAGTGCGATTTTTCCAATTTCAAGGTAGTGGTTGATGATATTTTCAAATTCGTTAGAATCAAAGAAAAAAACATTATTGGTCTTTAACATGGACTCAAACTTGGTAAGGGAAAAACTTTGATTTTCTTCAGAGGGACTGAAATCCATTAGATAACATTTGTTAGGTTAAAAGTAAAGGTATTAGGTTTTGGTTTTATTGGGTCAAATGAATCTTTTCAACAAAATAGTTAACAGTTTTTATAAATATCGTCAAGTATTTCAAGAATGGTATCACAACCTTTTTCCAATGCCTGCATTGAAATGGTGAGTGGAGGAGTGATGCGAATCGCCTTGGGTTCGTAAAGTAACCAGAATAAAATCAACCCTTTTTCTATGGCCGTTGTGACAACCCTATTGGTCGTTTGTGCTGAATTTGTTATGGCACAGAGCATTAACCCTTTTCCTCGAATTTCAGATATTAGAGGATGCTTTAATTTTCTTCTTATATAAGATTCTTTCTTCAGAGCTTCTTGCATCAATTTTGAATTCAAAATTTCCTTTAAAGTCGCAAGGGCCGCAGCGGCAATTACAGGATGACCGCCGAAGGTAGTTATGTGTCCTAACTTTGGTTGATCTGATAGGCAGTCCATCATTGATTGAGAGGCAGAGAAAGCCCCTATGGGCATTCCACCACCCAAGCCTTTACCAACGACGATAACATCCGGAGTACAATTGTAGTTTTCAAAACCAAAAAGTGTTCCAGTTCTTCCAAAACCAGGCTGAATTTCATCTAATATTAACAAAGCTCCAACATCATTACAACGTTTTTGTACTTTGTTCAGGTAATTATTTTTGGGTTGAATAAATCCTGCTCCGCCTTGTATGGTCTCTAAAACCACTGCTGCTGTTTTGGAGGTGATTTTTGACAAATCCTTTTCATCGTTGAACTTTAAAAACCGGACATTGGGGATTAGGGGTCTAAAAGGCTGTTTGCGTTCTTCAAATCCCATGATGCTCAAGGCTCCCATGGTATTGCCGTGATAAGCCTTGTCTGCGGCCAGTATTTCAGATCGGCCTGTAAAGCGTCGCGCTAGCTTAAGTGCCCCGTCAATGGCTTCAGTTCCAGAATTTGTCAAGTAAGTTTTATCAATCTTCTCAGGATAGTGTTTTGCCAATAATTCAGTCAGTTCCAGTGCGGGTTTTTGAATGTATTCTCCGTATACCATCACATGCATATACTTGTCTAATTGATCTTGAATTGCTTTGATAACTTTGGGGTGCCGATGCCCCAGACTACAAGCCGAAACCCCAGCTACAAAATCCAAATAGGCTTTTTTATTACTGTCGAAAATATAAGATCCTTCAGCATGTGAAATCTCCATCGCCAGCGGATGTGGCGTTGTTTGAGCTTGGTATTTAAAAAAGGCCTCTTTACTCAAGAATTTTTGTTTTAACTAGTATCGAATTTTTAACTTTCATTATTTCAATCTTTTTTATTGCGGAGTTCCGGAATGTTTCTCGCAGCTTTATTTTCCAATTCGAATTTAGAGGAACTGTCATTTGTGGATTTTTTAGAGGCTGCTTTGACTCTTCGCATCAATGACGCATCAAAAAATGATGCTTCAGTTGATTGGGCATCGAGGCCTTTAATAATTGGAAGCTCTAGTTCTGGGTCGTCCTTAAATAAATCTTCAACACTCCTGGGTCTTTCTTCCTCACGCCATTCAAATCCTTTGAGAAGGCGTTCGTTTTCAGGAAAATCAGAATCTGGATATGTTTTTCCTCCAATTTGATTTATTTTTCGCAACTCATCAATTTTATTTTCAGAAACCCAAATTCGGATCGCCGCAGATTTAGATTTGTCAATGCCTACCAATTCATTATCACTATCCCTCAAGTAATAGATACTTTCGGAGTTTTTAATAACATCAATTATGTGGAGTTCATTTGATTCAAACAGTCCGTTGAGTCGCTTTCCCTTGATTTGATTGAATCCACTGCCAAGACTGTCTTTACTTATTACAAATGCATTTTGAAATACTTTAAGAGAATCTAGTGTTTCTGTTTTTGAATTGGAAATCAAATGAATAGAATCCCCAGTAATTTGATTTTCGTGATGCCAAAGAACGGGGTAGCGTCTTTTTGTAAAGGGATCTTCATCGTTGTTGTTGTAAAAATTGATGAGTTGGGTCAACCCTGTTTTTTGGTTTATATGAATTGAATCAGCTTTTCCACTCAAATCTGACTTATACATCTTTGCATTGTAGAAACCGCGAATGATACGCGCTTCAGGGGGGCCAGTGATCATTAAGGTATCGCTGTGTATATAGATTGAATCGTTTTCTCGTTTTGTTATCGCGAGGGCTCTTTTGGTGATAAAAACGGAGTCTTTAGCCTTAAAAACTTCGGCGTAATGCCCCTTGACGGTGCTGTTGTTAAGCGTATCGGTAACTTTTATATTATTGGTTGCTGAAGCAAAATTTCTATTGCGATCAAAATATATACTGTCTCCTTCAACCGTACGCTCATCATAATCGATTTTAGAATTTTTAATAAAATATCCGGTATCCTTGTTGGTGTTGTAAAAGCCGCGTTCACAGTAAATGAGACTGCTTTCGCTGTTAATGGTTGTAGGTCCATATAAAAAAGCATGGGCTGAGGTTGTATAAAAATCAAGTCGATCGGTGTCGATAACGTATTCGGGATTGACTAGTTTTACATTGTTATTGAATTGGTATTTTTTCGAATTTACATAGTAGTGCCCTCTTGTGCTTGTAATGGTTCCGGAGCTATCGCTTACAACCTTCCCCCTTTGATTGTAGAAGGCTTGTTGTTTGATTCGATCAAAGTATAAAACATCTGTATAAAGTTTTGAATTTGCATCGACCAAGACAACATCTCCACTTGCGTAAGCCAATTGTGTTTTACCACTGTATTCAACATATTTAGAGGTCATATCTAGGCTGTCACCTTGCTTTATTCGCACCTCGCCATAGGCTTCAATAAAGTCTTGTTTTCCATAGTAAACAGCTTCGTTACACCACATGTCAATGCCTTTGTGCTTGATATAAACTTGGTTGGATTTATCTCGTGTGAGTATGGTCGCGTCTGGCTTTGATTCTTCAAAGCTCATAAAAGGCGCGTATTCAATTTCAATTTCTTGGCGTTCTTGTCCTAGTGACAACAATGGCAACAGTAAAAAAATAATTTTTTTTAAGAAATTAAACCGCAAAGTATTTCAATTAGAATTCCTACAAAAATAAGGAATATTCAAAACCTAGAAGGATTGTGGCGCTTTTATCTAAAGATTGTTTGTTTTCGATCGGGTCCAACGGATACAATTTTAATTGGAATTTGCAATTCTTTCTCAAGAAAAGAAATATAGGTCATCAGTGTTTCGGGAAGTGTTGATGCGTTCTCCATTTTAGTGAGATCCTCTGACCACCCCATAAATTCTGTATAAACAGGCTTTAGGTTCTCAGCTTCAATATTGTAGGGCAGATGATTGATTTCTTTACCCTTATAGATATATGAAGTACAAATTTTTAATGTTTTAAAACCGGATAAAACATCAGCTTTCATCATCATAAGCTGAGTAACTCCATTGACTTGACATGCATAACGCAAAGCGACTAGATCCAACCATCCACAGCGTCTGGGACGTCCTGTAGTCGCCCCAAACTCATGTCCAACTCTTGCCATTGTTTCGCCGTTAACATCGAAGAGTTCGGTGGGGAAGGGGCCTGATCCTACACGAGTGGTGTAGGCTTTAAAAATACCAAAAACTTCCTTTATGGTATTGGGAGCAACCCCAAGTCCTGTACAGGCGCCAGCAGCAGTGGTATTTGAAGATGTAACGAAAGGGTAAGTCCCAAAATCGATATCTAATAGAGAGCCTTGAGCGCCTTCAGCGAGTACACTTTTTTGAGCTTTTTGTGCACTGTGTAAATATTCTTCAGAATCTATAAACCTCAAAGAAGTCAAAGTTTTTACAGCTTCAAAGAATTTTGCTTCAAGCGCTTCTAAATTGTATTGCAAATCAACGTTGTAGAAGTCAATCATGGCTTGGTGCTTGTTTGCCAACTTGCGATATTTGTCTTTCCAATTCTCAAGTTCTAAATCTCCTACGCGAATGCCATTACGACCTGTTTTGTCCATATAGGTTGGACCAATTCCCTTAAGAGTGGATCCAATTTTAGCTTTCCCTTTTGAAGCCTCAGACGCCGCATCCAACAAACGGTGTGTCGGTAAGATTAAATGTGCTTTCCTTGAAATTAATAAGGTTTTTTTATAATCAATTCCATGCGTACTTAATTTATCCAATTCATCTTTAAACACAACGGGGTCTATGACAACACCATTTCCTACAAGATTGGTTGCATTTTTATGAAAAATTCCAGAGGGGATGGTGTGTAAAACGTGTTTCATCCCGTTAAATACGAGCGTGTGGCCTGCATTTGGTCCGCCTTGAAATCGTGCGATGATATTGTATTTTGAAGTCAGTACATCAACGATTTTACCTTTTCCTTCATCGCCCCATTGGAGTCCCAGTAGTAAATCTACAGCCATTTGTAATTGGATTAATTTTTAGTGTTTTTTTTGGTCCCATAAAAATAGAGTGAGTGGTTATCGATTTCAATATCAAAAACTTCCTCAATGGTTTGTTTTATGGATTGAATGCGGGGGTCACAAAATTCAATCACCTCACCAGTGTCGGTTAATATCACGTGATCGTGTTGTTTGTCAAAATAGGACTTTTCGTACTGGGCTTGGTTTAAGCCAAATTGATGTTTCCTCACAAGGCCACATTCTAGCAATAGTTCAATGGTATTGTACAGAGTTGCTCTAGAGACTCTATACTTTTTGTTTTTCATCTTGATATACAACGATTCTATATCAAAATGATCCTCACTGTCGTAGATTTCTTGAAGGATGGCATAGCGCTCTGGTGTTTTTCGCTGGTTGTTATCCACGAGGTATTTCGTAAAAACATTTTTTACAATTTCTTGATTTTTGTGTTTGGCTTTTGTGCTCATTTTCAAATGTCTAATTTAACTATTTTTTAGACTCTAGAGACTTTTTCAATCCCATTTATTTTTTTTATTCGGTCCATTAATTTAGTCACAAAGTTATTGTTTTTAACCTCCACGGCGATTTCACCATTAAAGGTGCCACTGTCGCTGTCAAATGAGATACTTTTAATATTGACATCCATATTTCCAGAAATGAGTTTTGTGATGTCACTGACCATTCCTTTTTGGTCAATCCCTGTGAGTTTAATGACCGCTCTAAAGACTTGCTGTGAGGAATCAATCCATTTGGCGTCTATGATTCTGTAGGCGTAATTAGATTGCAGACTCAAAGCATTTGGACAGGTTTTCTTATGTACTTTGATCCCGTCTTTTATACTTAAAAATCCAAAGACGTTATCTCCGGGGATGGGATTGCAACACACAGATAATTTGTAATTCAGTTTCTCCTGTTCTTTTCCAAAGACAAGCATATCGTATTTGGAAGTGATTTCATCGCTATTGATGGTTTCGGGGTCTGTATTTTTTTTACGACTGATTTTATTTTTTATAAAACTGACCAAGACGTTGCTGCGAGATGCAGCGTATTTTTTTAACATACCATTGTCAATACTCCCAATCCCGATTCTGTAAAATAAATCTAGACTTGTTCGAAGTTTAAAATAATTTACGAGTTCATTGACAGCACGCTCATCAAGGTTAATTTTCATTTGTTTTAACTTGCGGCGAAGGATTTCTTTTCCATCCTCTGCGATGGTTTTTTTCTCCTCTTTTAAAGACGATTTGATTTTGCTTCTGGCGCGGCCAGTTGTTGCATAGTCCAACCAATTTGCAGTGGGTTTGGCATTTTCAGAGGTGATGATACTGACTTGATCTCCGCTGTGTAGTTTATAATTTAGGGGAACGAGTTTACCATTGACTTTAGCCCCTCTAGTTTTTAGGCCAACTTCAGTGTGAATGCCAAAGGCAAAATCTAGTGGTGTCGCCTCTTTGGGAAGTGATTTTAAGTCCCCATTGGGTGTAAAAACAAATATTTCTTTGGCATATAGGTTCAGCTTAAACTCTTCTACAAAATCAACTGCACTGGCCGCAGGATTGTCCATGACATCTTGCAATTTTCCAATCCAGCTTTCTAAAGTTTCGTCTTTTTCTGTACGCCCTTGTTTGTATTTATAGTGAGCTGCATAGCCCTTTTCTGCAATTTCATTCATTCGTTCGCTCCTAATTTGAACTTCAACCCAACGGCCTTCAGGTCCCATCACAGTAATGTGTAGGGCCTCGTATCCTGTTGATTTTGGAGCAGATATCCAATCGCGCAATCGGGTTGGATTGGGTCTGAAAAAATCTGTGACGATAGAATATATTTTCCATGCCAAAAACTTCTCATTTTTTAGACTCGATTTATAAATAATTCGAACCGCAAATTTATCGTAAACCTCGTCAAATGAGACTCCTTGACGCTGCATTTTCCTATGAATTGAAAAAATTGATTTTGGACGGCCTTTAATTAAATATTTAATTTTTTGTTTGATAAGCGCTTCCTCTAAAACTCCACTAATTTTACCAATGTATTGATCTTGATCTTCTTTGCTTTCTTTCATCTTGAGCAAAATGGAATTGTGGACCTCGGGTTCAGTGTATTTAAGGGCTAAATCTTCCAATTCTGATTTGATGTTGTAGAGTCCTATTTTATGTGCAAGTGGCGCGTATATATAAAGTGTTTCAGAAGCGATTTTTAATTGTTTATCTTCAGCGAGTGAATGAATAGTTTGCATGTTGTGAAGGCGATCGGCAATTTTAATAATGATCACTCGCACATCATCATTGAGTGTCAACAACATCTTTCTGAAGTTTTCCGCTTGAAGCGAAATATCCTTATCCTTTTTAAGGCTTGATATCTTTGTCAAACCATTGACAATACGGGATACGGTTGCCCCAAAGAGTTGTTCGATATCCTGAATGCTATAGTCTGGTGAATCTTCAACCACATCATGCAGCAGTGCAGAAGCAATAGACGTGGCATCAAGTCCAATTTTAGAGGCTACAATCTTGGCCACTGAAATGGGATGAAAAATATAGGCTTCTCCTGATTTTCGGCGTTGATTTTTATGACCATCCATGGCCACATCAAAGGCTTTGCGGATTAATTTTTTATCTGTAGCAGTTAAACGCCTGTAGCTGACGCTGAGCAATTCTTTATATTCCTTTGCGATACTGGTATTTTCTTTTTTGATATCTTCAGCCGTCATACCCTAAAACTAAAACAAACATTTGTAACAAACAACCGCGTCTGTAAATTTTTAAAAAAAATGTTTAAGACTGTTTTTTTAGGATGTAAATTTTCTTTGACGTTTGGCTTCAAAAAGCAGAATTCCAGCAGCGACAGAGACATTCATTGAATCCAATTGACCCAACATTGGGATTTTAATATTTTGAGAGGCTGCAGTCTGCCAGGACTTTGACAGACCTGTACTTTCGGTTCCAAGAACAACGGCAGAAGGCCCACAAAAATCGACGGTATCATATACAACAGATTTTTGTAAAACGGCACTGTATATTGAGATTTTATGAACTTGTAAAAAGTGAATTGCTTCGTTGGTAGATGCCAGAGCCACAGGGACTGTAAAAAGGCCCCCAACACTCGAGCGAATAACATTGGGATTGTAAAGGTCAGTCCTGGGGTTTGCAATGATCACTGCATCCACTTTAGCCGCATCTGCGGTTCTTAACAACGCTCCAATATTACCGGGCTTTTCAGGAGATTCGGCCACCATTAGCAGTGGGTTGTGCTCCGGTAACTTTAAGTCAGTCAATAAATGAGATTTATTTTTGGCAATTGCAATAATTCCTTCTGTACTTCCACGATAGGCAATTTTTTTATAGATTTTCGAAGAAATTTTTAAAATTTCTGTGGATTGAGATGCATACTTATTAACGTGGTTATCTTCGCAAAGATCTATATGAAGATAAAGAGATATAATCTTATACCCACCTTCAATCGCCAATTTCAATTCTCGCTGCCCCTCAATCACAAAGACCCCTTCGGAATCTCGATACTTAGGCTTTTCCTTAAGTTTGAGAATGTACTTGACACAAGGGTTTTGTAAGCTTGTAATTTCTTTAAACATATTACAAAAGTAAGTTTAATTCATTTATAAAATATTTAGGAGTTAAGATAATTGACAATCAATCCTACGACTTGGTTGTAGCTTTGAATCCCTTGTGTTTGCTTATTGGCTTTTAAAAAGTAACTGTAAAGATTTTTAAAAACCGGTTCCAAAGGGTTTTTAAATTGACTCCATTTTTTTTCACGGTTTTTAAAGTCTTTAAGAATTCCTGAGTTTATATAGGTTTTTAGTTTTTCAAATGCTTTTTTATCGCGTTTATACAAATCGTTGAGACAATACCGCAGCGCAAAGCTGTGAGCGGCGTATTGAAAATAGAGGTCATTGTGATTTTCGGTCGCTAAAAAGGCAATAAAATTGGCTTCTTTTTCAGCAGCATACCCCAACTGGTGGGCCTGTTCATGCATCCATGTCAGCGGCATCGAATTTTTAGGAGTGTGCCAATTTACTTGGGCTTCATTTGTGAAGGGGTTGATATAGCCACTAAATCCCATATAGGCTAGTGGTGTGCTAAAAAGAGATAGTTTTTGACTGTGGGGCTGATAGTTTAAAAAAGGCATAGATATGGACAATTTATCATAGCCCTCAATAGCTTTTAGTCGCATTTCTTTGGTGTCATAGGGGACTTTGATTTGTTTAGATTGTTCTTTGCCTATTTGTAAGTGAATGCGGTTGCTGCGAATTATCAACTTTTCGGTTGTTTTAATAAGCATTTCGTTAGAGTACTCAGCAGTCAAATTCAGTTGCTTATTTAACGGCATTCTGTAATAATTTAACCCCCACAGNAAATGAAACATAAAATAGACCACTGAGATGGCCATAAAAACATCCAATCCNTAATCTTTTATTTTTGAACGTTTAAATCCCTTTTTAGACTGCTTGTAAATNCATACAAATACATACAAAACTCCAACTCCGTACAACAGGTCTCCAAATGAAAAGGGCAACCAACCAAAAACACAACGAGATAATTTTGAAATCAACGGGTACAGGCCGTTGCTGTAGTAGGTCTCAACAATTTCAGGCTGTTGCGCCAAAAGTCTGAGCAATAGAATTTGAGGGAAAATACTAAAAGCCAGCGCCAATCGAAGTATTTTAGACATGTTCAAAAGTAATAAATATAATTTTATTCTAAGAAGATATTCATACCTTTACCACAGCAATACAAATTGATGAATCAAAACATTTTAAGCCTTGAGCCCAAAACTGTCTGGAAGCATTTCACAGCTCTAAATGCCGTGCCACGTCCTTCCAAAAAAGAAGAACGCATTATCGCATTTATAAAAGCTTTCGGGGCAGACTTAGGCTTAGAAACAGTTCAAGATACCATAGGTAATATCATTATACGAAAAGCCGCAACGCCTGGAATGGAAGATCGAAAAACAGTGGTGTTACAATCTCATTTAGACATGGTCCACCAAAAAAATGCATCTACAGATTTTGATTTTTCAACTCAAGGAATTCAAATGTATATCGATGGTGATTGGGTCAAAGCCAAAGGCACAACTTTGGGCGCTGATAACGGATTGGGGGTGGCCACCATTATGGCCATTTTAGAGAGCACAGAACTCGATCACCCCGCTTTGGAGGCCTTGTTTACCATTGACGAAGAAACAGGCATGACAGGAGCTATGGGATTAGAAGCGGGCGTTTTAAAGGCAGATATTCTTTTGAATTTAGATACTGAAGAGGACGATGAAATCGGAGTGGGATGCGCAGGTGGTATTGACGTTACTGCAAGCCGGTCTTATGTGTTGGAACCTACGCCACAATCTGCCCTAGCATACACCATTACAGTCAAAGGCTTACAGGGGGGGCATTCTGGTATGGACATTCACAAGGGTTTAGGTAATGCCAATAAATTGATGGCTCGTCTGTTGTGCGACGGATTTGATAAATATGGATTGCGCGTCTCTCGTATTGACGGTGGCGGTTTGCGCAATGCAATTCCAAGAGAATGCTTTGCTTTGTTGGTCGTAGATATGGTACATCAAACCAATTTTGAACGCGCCACAACCGCTTTAATTTTTGCCATAGAAAATGAATACAGTTCTTTCGAACCTGATTTATCCATTGTTTTAAATTCATGTGAATTGCCGGAAACAGTTATGGAGTTAGAAGTGCAGCAACCCTTGTTAAAATCTTTACAAGCTGCCCATAATGGGGTGTATAGGATGAGCCCCGATATCGATGGCTTGGTAGAGACTTCCAACAATGTGGCTAGGGTGATGGTTGATAATGGACAATGTAGTATTGGTTGTCTGACCCGCTCATCTGTTGACAGTTCTAAAAAAGATTTGTCCCAAGCCCTAAAATCAACTTTTGAACTCGCGGGTTTTGCTGTTGAATTTTCTGGAGAATATCCTGGATGGACGCCTAATATGCAAGCTTCTATCTTAAAGGTTTTAACCGATTTATATAAAGATCTTTTTAACAGCGCTCCAAGAGTAGCAGCATGTCATGCGGGCCTAGAATGCGGTATTTTAGGCACCCATTATCCAGAGATGGAAATGATTAGTTTTGGCCCCAACATCAAAGGGGCACACTCTCCAGACGAGCGCCTACAAATTTCTTCAGTTCAGAAATTTTGGGTATTTATAAAGGCCATTTTAGCAGCCATTCCAAAGGCTTAAAAAAAAGCTGGAATAAAATTCAACTTCTTAGATTTTTTATTTTTATCTTGTTATCAATTGTTTTTTTTTATAATTTTATCTTTCAAATTAAACCCAAACGTTATGAAAAAAATAAACCTACTTATAGTATTTTGCTATATCTTTTTGTCATGTTCATCTAAAGATGATGCTGCCATTGTGAATACTGTTGATCCTGCAACAGTTGTGGAGCAAGATCCTGCCGAATTATTATATGGCAAGTGGATAAAAACGACTGTTTATTACAACGGCACCACACCTCCAACCGCTGAAGCTGAGATTGATTGTGGACCTGATTATAATTCTTACATTGAAATTTTATCAGATGGCAGCTATACTATTGGAGAAAATAAAAAACTGTTTTACGCAAGTATGTTGATGCGATGCAAAATGAATTTAGTAGAAAGAGGGATCTATACACTAGAATCAATAAACAAAAACTCACATATTATAGCGCTTGATAGATTAGAAATATATAGGCATACATGGAATGACACGATTTATCCCTCAAGAGAAATTTTTGAATATCCTGTAGAAATCTCCGAAGATGGCCAACAAATTAGATTTTACATTAATCAAGGTGATATAGAATCTGAAATTTACACAAGAGCTTCAGACTAAAATATATTGGTGTAACAAATCATTTAAATACCTTTTATAAAAAAAGCCTGCACTGTCAGGCTTTTTTTATTGAGTATAAATTTTTTATTCTTCCAGCATTTCAACTAAAAAAGCCAAGTCTGAATTTGGTTTAATTGGTCCGCGGCCTTCTTCTCCATAGGCTAAGTAGGCGGGGAGGTATAAAAACACTTTCTCTCCTTTTGTCATTCCTAAAACACCTTCTTTAAATCCAGCTATCATTCTTGCCTCCGCACTGAAGGGCATGCTCATTGGGGTGTACATACCCCGCTGTTCTTTTTTAGGATCATAGGAACCAAACTTTTCATCTGTAAATTTGACATTGGTTCCAAACAATTTTCCGTCTGAAAAATATCCATCATACAATAATTTCACAGACTGTCCTTGCATTGGTTTTAATCCATTCCCCTTTTTGATGGTATAAACCATCAGTCCAGAATCGGTGGTTTTAGCCTTGACTTTATAAGCTTCAATTAGAGTTTTTGTAGCCGCTGCGACCGCTTTGATTTCTTCTTCCTTCAATTTCTTTTGGCGTTCGACTTCTTTTAGGGTCTGTTTCCATGTCTTTACAGGGTCGTAGTTCCGCGCTTCAGCTCCTTGTCGAATGATATTAAGTTTGTAAATACTAATGTCTTCTAATGGTTTGTTACTACCAGGACTTACTTTAACATTTGAAATAGAATCTATTACATTAAGGTTTTTGACCACTTGCCCAAAAATACTGTGTTTGTTATCTAACCAAGGGGTTGCTACTTCAGTAATAAAGAATTGACTGCCATTGGTATCTGCTCCAGAGTTGGCCATAGATAGTACTCCGGGCTTGTCATGTTTGAGTGAGGCCTCAAATTCATCTTGAAAAGTATATCCTGGGCTACCGGAACCAGTCGCAGTTGGGTCCCCACCTTGGATCATAAATTCATTAATTACCCTGTGAAAAATACTGCCGTTGTAATAAGGAATGCCTTTTAATGAATCCGATAATTTTGGATGTGTACCTTCGGCTAGTGCAATAAAGTTAGCAGCAGTGAGAGGTGTTTTTTTGTAAAATAGTTCTGCAACAATCGTGTCTTTGGAGGTTACAAATTCGGCGAAAATACCCTCGCCAAGCTCAGGATATTCATTTTGACAAGCGCAGTTGGATAGTAAAAAACAAATGCTCAATAAGTAAATAATTAATTTTGCAGGTTTCATATTTTTTAATTTTGAATTATTTTTAGGACTGAGACCTCATAAATCAAGGGAGTATCAGGTCCGATTTTATCGTTGTCACCGTAAAATCCATAAGCCAATTGGGATGGAAATATAAAAGTCATTTTTTCACCTCTTTTCATGAGTTTTAATCCCTCTCGCAGTCCTGGCAACAGGTCTTGCTGTTCCATATAATAACTTTTTTCCTCAGTTTC
>PBQM01000011.1 GCA_002725015.1 Flavobacteriaceae bacterium
AGACCCTCATATTATTCCCAATAATAGATTTCTATTGTTGGGAATATTTTTAGAGTTTAAAATCAATTACTTCTTCCAAAAAGTTCGAACTTTCGTAAGTTTGGGTCACAAGAGGGGAATTGCTCAAATGTAGTTCCCTTTTTTATACTTCACTTGCGTCTTATGTTATTTTCTAATCCTCTTAAGTAGGTTAAAATTACATTTAAACTTGAACGTCCCACAGCAGTCTGTTTGTCTAGCATTCTAATTATTTTTTTTAGAATTTCTATATCCCTTACTAGACATTATTTTATGTCCCTCCCTTGTTTGAAAACCCTTATCCACAAATGTTTTTGCTTTTGCTGTTGAACATTTTATGCAAACGTTAAATCCTAATTTCTTTCTTTCTATTGGATACTCATTACCACAAGTTATACAAAAACATTTATGATCTGAAATTATCTGATTGGATTTAATATTTCGTGTATTTTTTTCTGTTTCTTCTTCTAAAGCAAGTTTTTGCAACTCTGTCTTTGCCTCTTCTTCTTTTACTTTAGCTGCAAAATCATCTCTAATTTTTTTAATAGCTTTTTGCCGGTCTGTTTCTTCTTCAAGATTAGGATTTTTTAAAAAATTCATTTTTAGTTCTATAGCCTTTATTTTTAGAAAGGTTTCACCCAAATAATGCAATTTGTAAGATTCGATATTTGAAAAAATTTCAATAATTGAATCGTATCTAACTCGGCTTTTTATTTGATTAGAGCATTTTATAAAGAAAACTTGTTTTGTGGTTTTTGTTTGAATAGTTCCAGAAAATAAGCCTTGTAATGGGTTATTAAATTTTTTCAAATTTACTATTAAGTCATTATTTCTCTTCAGCTCAGACACAAAATACCTGCTAAATGAAACGAACTCTTCGTTTTGTAAAGAATCTAAATCTGAAAATATTTCTGAAATATCAAACATATCGTCGCAAAATTGATTTAATAAAAATAATCTTTTATTTTTAAAATGTATTTCGTAAGAGTTTGGCTTAAATCTTCCGTTATAGTGATATAATGTCCGTCGTGAACTAATCAGAGTTTTTAGTTGTTCTTCAAATAGAACTTAGTGAGTGTTTCTCCCATAGTATTGCAAAGATTTTCCTTAAGTTATGCTACAGGCTATGGTCTAAAAAGAGGGCCATTAAAAAGTTCGAACTTTCGTAAGTTTGGGTCACTAATTGATAGTACCATTAAAAAAACGCCAAGCTTGCTTGCGCGTTTTTTTTAATGGTATTTTTGGCGGGCAGTACAAAGGGCCACACAGTTACGCTGCAACAATCGCAAATCAATTAAAACCAAGCACAATCACATGGCTTACCTTTTTACAAACTATTGACTCTAGGGATACAAAGCTTTGAAATTGTAATTCAAATATGATGCTTTATTCAACGTATTTTTAACACTTTCCAAGAGGCTGTAGTTGTTGCATTTTTCAATACCAGGTAATAAACCCCGCTCTTTAAATAATTTACAAATTCAATTGAGGGAGTGTGGGGGTTGATGGTACCATTTTGTTGAACTTTACCCAAGACGTCATATAAAATATAACGGTATGGTTTTAAAACACTTTTTAAAAATAATTTATTTTTAAAAACAGTATTTTTAATTTTCACATCACATTGAAATTGTGCATCATCAACTGATAGAAACTCACCATTTTTGGCATTACAGGCCCCGGCATTAGGCGTGTTGTCATCAATGATAGAGTACCCAAAAAAATCGACCGATGGAACGGCCTCTACTGAACTAAATATTTGAGAGTCTGCTGTATTTATGCTTGGCTGGGCAAAAACTCCGCTGTAGGCGGTTCCGGCATTGATGGCCGGGCTGTTGGCGAAGATTTGAAAACCAGCTCCATTTTCTAAAGTTTCATTGTAAAAGTTAGGGTCGGAATTTTGTTGAGGTGATACATCTTGATTTATAAATCCATTGTTGATGTTCCCAAAAAAAAGATTGTGACTCATATTTATATTTCCGTCTTGATTGTTGAGAAATTGGGTTCCAATTCCAGAGCCATTGATGGCATAAAAAATGTTGTTAAAAATACGGGTATTATTGGCTTTTATATCGATGGCAGTTTCAAAAGCCTCATCAGCTGATTTATTGATAACCACTGTGTTGTTATAAATGTAGCTGTTATTAGATTCATAGCCTGATACATCACCAACCTTGTTGTTAAGCCAAATTGTATGGTCGCTATTTGACCAATTGGGATTTTCTCTCCATCCGTCGTTTACACTAATGTTAAAGCGGTATACCGCTCGCTCATTAGCACCTAAAATTTCTACAAACCCTCCTTCGCAGTCTTCCATATAATTGTACTGAACAAAAGTATCAACATTGTGGTGATCGACATGAATTCCGTGAGAGTCAAGAATCCCTTTTGCATTTAAGCACTGGTTGTTTTGTACAACGGTATTGATACAATACCAATTCCATACAGCACTTCCACGGCCTATCATTTTAGCATTGGTTTTGGCACCTGGTTGGTCAAAAATATTATTTTCAATTAAGCAATTTTCAGCACGTGTTGGCAGTACGCAAGTTCCTCCGATTTGATAAAATTCATTTTGTCTGACAATGATGTTGGTGTTTCGATAATTAGAGTTGCCAGGCGCGTTATTGCTAATGTGTATTCCCAGTCGCTGTAAATCAGTAAAGTAAGAATTTTCGATAAGAATATTATTGATATGGTTTTGAAGGTTGTTATTGTTGCTTTTATTACCCCATGGAGATGAAAAAGTCAATCCTGAGACTTTAAATTGGTTAAATGTATCTTGATCGCTTGGATCCACCCCATACAAGGCATAAACATTTTTGAAAGTCATATTTCTAAAAGTGAAATTATTCATCACCTCATAGTTAGAATCGTTTATGACATAGATACCGAAACTTTCAAGGTCACTGACACCAGCTCTAGTTACAGACCTGTGATTTTGAATCTCTAAGCCATCAAATGTAATATTGTCATTGTTGTTGATTAAAATGGCTTCACGAAAATCACCACCGCCACTTTGGCCAACTTCTCCACTGATTATAGGCTTATTACCCACGCCGTAAGCTGTGATAACAAGGGGGTTTGATTGGGATCCTGAACCATTGACTTCAAAATGTCCAAAAAATGAATCTCCACGCATAAAATAGACAGTATCACCAGGGTTTAAGACAGTATTGTTGATTTTTTCTAATGTTTGCCAAGGTTCAGATTCGGTACCGAGATTGCCGTCACTACCGGTAGAACTGCTGAGGTAGTATTGGTTCTGAGCGCTGGGACAGCTCAAGCCCATTAAACTTAGCATTAAAAAAATACAGCTTTCGCGCATTAAAAACTATTTAAAATTACCACCATTCATCTTTGGACAGGCTTGGGAAAATACAATCAATCAAATCTGCACTCCACTCATTCCACTTGAACTGCATGTCTTTTAAGCGATCTTTATCCATTTCTATTAAGTTGGTGGTTTCTTCCCTGTCTTTGTCTAAGTTATAAAGCGCTTGAGGGTCATTTTTTTTGTTTTTAACTAATTTTTGGTTGCCTTGTAAAACCGCCATGGCATTGGATTTAATTTTTCGCCAAAATAAATAGTCATGCGGCTGTGAGGTATCTTGACCCTTTAAGAATGGGATTAAATTGACTCCGTCAAGTTGGCGATCATTATCAATAGAAATATTATTTTGAGCTACAATTGTAGCCATTATATCAAGTGATGAGATGTTTTTNTTATAGGTCATTCCAGGGGGTATNCTGCCTTTCCATTGCATGGCAAATGGGACTCGAATTCCGCCTTCAAATAAGTCACTTTTTCGTCCNCGAAGTGGGGTATTGATAGATCCATTATTTTTTGCACCNCCATTATCNGATAGAAAAACNACAATGGTATTGTCTTCAATTCCNTGCGTTTTGAGTGTTTTNAAGATCTNCCCAACGCCGTCATCCACAGCACTCACCATGGCGGCATAAGTCTTTCTTTTGGGATCTTNAATGTGATCAAATCGGGATGTGTATTTNGGGGTGGCNTGAAGTGGANTGTGAGGCGCGTTATAAGCCAAGTAAAGCATAAAGTGTTGGCCTTTNGATGCTTGTTTGTNNATGTATTTTACTGCNGCATGGCTTAATTCGTCNGTGAGGTAGTTTTCGATTTCAACAGTTGCTCTGTTTTCTATAATTTTTGTGGAATACCACTGCCACTTTCTTNTGACTTCACTTAAATCTTNAATNTTCAATTTCTCTGGNAGGTAATTGTGTCCACCCGATAAAAAGCCGAAAAAATAATCAAAGCCNCTTTCTAAAGGATGAAATCTTGGATGTGTTCCCATATGCCATTTTCCTATTATGGCATTGTTATAATTGGCTTTTTTTAAAACTTCAGCAATAGTTTCTTCATCTGTTGGAAGACCTGCAGTTGGGTCGTTTGGATTGATTGATGGATTGTCTGAGAATCCAAATCTACCTTGGTAACGACCTGTTAGAAATCCCGCACGGCTAGGACCACAAACAGGGTAGGATACATAGCCTCTGGTGAATTTTACACCATTCTCTGCGATGGCATCAATATTTGGGGTAGGAATATCTGTACAGCCATTGAAGCCAACGTCCGAGTACCCTTGATCGTCGGTCATAATGACGATGAGGTTTGGAGGGCTATCTTGAGCTTGAGTTATAGCAATGTTTAAAATTAGAATTACAGCAAAAACTTTTTTTAAGAACATCTTTTTAAATTTGAATTTAAAAAAGACAATCAAGTTTTAAATCGATTGTCTTATCACATTTATTTAAAATTAATTTTAATAACCAGGATTTTGAACAAGATTTGGATTGATCAATAATTCAGATGTAGGGATGGGCCAACGGATTTCAAAATCTGAAAATTGATCTTGTGGATTTCCAGAGTTGGACCAAGAGGGTTGTGTCACCCTAATGCCCTGTTGGTATTTGCCAAAACGCACCAAGTCATTGCGTCTCCAGCCCTCTAAACAAAGTTCTTTTCTTCGTTCACTTAAAATTTCATTTGCATTGGTTTCCGGATCGGTAAAGACCATATCTTCTGCAATGGTATCTTGCATAACAACTCCGTCTGGGAATTGTCTCGCTCTAGAGCGTATAAGGTTCACAGTATTATCAATGTCAGCCTGGCTTAGGATTCCTTGACCGTTTTTGGCCTCAGCGTACATTAATAGCACGTCTGCATAGCGAATGTAGGGTTGATCAAAAGGGGTGTCAGTGCCCCAATTGCTGGGTCTGATGTTGTGCCATTTCCAAGGTTTCCAAGTGGGACGCCTCCATGCGATTTCAGTTTTCCTAGCCGTTGGATTGTACATACCATCCTCAGCAGTCCATTGTTGAGGCTCATTAACTCTGTGTTTTGCTATATTGTTGCGACAACGGATGTCATCTTCCTGGTAGCCTTGTGCAAAGGCATAATTATTTCTAGCGCCCCATGTTCCACTACCACCATTGGCATTGGATTGACTGTCCCCTGCTAATTCCCAATTGATAAACCAATTATTACCAGCCTGGCCACCATTTTCAGTGGCGCCCTGAGGGCCATAAAAAGTACCGAGTTTACCACCCTGGTTCAATCCGGGACCGTCAAAACCGATTGCAAAAACCATCTCATTATTTTGTTCATTGTCAATACTAAATACATCAGGATATAGGGGCTCTAATTGGTAAATTCCACTGTCAATGACTTCTTGAAGTTTTAGTTCTGCCAGTTCAAATTTATCCGTTTCAAAAAGTGGAAATCCAGTCATTTGCAAATAGACTTTTCCGAGCAACGCTTGGGCTGCTCCTTTGGTTGCTCTTCCTGCTCCCTGTCCCGTTTCAAGTACCGACTCTGCAAACATTAGATCTTCTACGATGAGGTCATAAACCATTTTTGTATCCGCATTGTCGATGCTCCCATCTCCATTGTTGTCTTGTGAAACGTAAAGATCATCTAAATCTGTTGTTTCCGCACTTATCAGGGGAATATTTTCCCAGGAAGATACCAAAGCAAAGTACAGGGCTCCTCTTAAAAATTTTGTTTCCCCTATTAACTGATTTTTTCTCAAATCACTAATTTGATCTTCGGTCATTGCTGAAACGCGGTCTATGGTACTGTTAATTTTATTTACAGAGATGTAAAGACCTTCCCATATGTTTCTGATGGTTGAATTGGAAGGGGATAATGACTGTAGATAAATTTGCTTGGGATCGGCTGCCCAATTAGGAACTACGATTTCATCGGCTCCTAAGGTCCCCCACATACTCAACCAACCACCATATCCAGTGGCCAGTACACGAACAGCGTCATAGGCACCAATGACATATATTTCAGCACCTTCCTCGTTGATTAACAACTGGTCAGGATTGATAAAACTTGTTGTTCGTTCTTCTAAAAATTCTTTTTCACAACCCGTGGTGAGACCCAAAAAAAGCAGTGAAAAAAGTAAAATTGATAATGATTTATTTTTCATAATTCTTAAAATTTAGCATTAAAATTTAGCATTGATTCCAAATCGGATTGTTCTTGCTCTCGGATAGGAATCTGCATCCAATCCAGGGGTTAATTGATTTCTACCGACGCTGACATCAGGATCCCAACCGCTGTATTTAGTCCAAACATATACATTGTCTATGGCCGCGTAGAAACGAAGGGATTTTAACCCCAATGAACGCGCAGATTTACTGCGAAGCTTGTAACCCATTGTAATATTGCTCAAACGCAAATAAGATCCATCTTCAATAAATCTAGAATAAGCCGCTGAATTAAAATTACCACTTGCCCCAGTGTTAAACGAAGTCAGAGTGTTAGAAGGGTTCTCTGGCGACCATCTCTCATTGACAATTGCGAGCTTGTTATTCCATGGATTTGCGGTGTTAGACCCTTTTTTGATATTCTTATTATAGATATCATTGCCATAGGACCATTGCGTCTGGAAAGAAAAATCAAAATTTTTATATTTAAAATTGTTACTAAAACCTCCAATGTGTATTGGCAATGTGTTTCCGATGATGTGTCGGTCCTCATCATTGATGATACCATCAGTTGCGTCAGCTATACCATCTCCGTCCGTATCAACAGTTAACTGATCCTTGAATTTAGTCATTCCAGGGCGGTAAGTGCCATCTTGGACCAAGGAATTTCTGACAACTCCTTCTTTTAGATTGTAAATATTTACAGAATACCAATTTTCGGTTCCTGTGACATTAGAATATAAAAGCTCTGCAGCTTCGGCATCCGTCAAGCCGTCAAATTCCACGAAATCACTGTAATTGTACACGCCGTCGTCTTTAAGTCCGTAAATTGCGCCCAAGGATTCTCCAACTCTTACCACATAGTCATTTTGTATTTGATTGTCTCCAATTGCAGATACGAAAAATTCCTGAGCATCCCCTAAATCTAATATTCTATTTTTATTGAAACTGATGTTGAAATTTGCATTCCAAGTAAAGTCCTTAGACTGGATCACTGCGGCATCCAAAGCAAATTCAAAACCTCTGTTTCGAACGGAGCCTATATTGACAAAACTAGTTTCAAAACCTGAAGTGACGGGGAGTGGTACCAGTAGAAGTAAATCATCTGTTATTTTGTTNTAATAATCAGCTTCAATATTGATTCTGCTGTTCAACATGGACANTGACAGTCCCAAATCTGTTTGCGTGGTTGTTTCCCATGTCAANTCAGGATTTGGAAGGCGGTCAATGGAAGCCCCTGTTTCCAAGGTATTGCCGTTAAAAATATAACTTGAAAAACCGGCTCTTGAAAGTGATAAATAAGATCCAATGGCGGTATTTCCTGTTTCTCCGTAACTACCTCTTAATTTAATAACATCAAATAAGTTACTATTCAATACGTTTTGTTGGGAAAAATTAATTGCAGCCCCTACAGACGGAAAGAATCCCCATTTATTTCCTGAAGCAAATCTTGAAGAACCGTCATAACGCGCGCTGGCGGTCAAAAGCAGAAGATTTTCAAATCCATTGAATTGAACTCTAGCGAGGTAAGACTCCAAAGATGAATCTATGGCGTTCGATACTGTGGGTTGCGTTTCTAATGCCGTAACCAAAGCGTCTAGGTTTAAATCGTCGATATCAAAGCCCGAGGATCTGGTCTGTAAGTACTCTGAGTCGTTTTGTTGATGTTCAGCCACCAAACTCGCATTGATGCTGTGAACTCCAAAATTTTTATTAAAGTTTAAATTTTGCTCTGTAACAATGCTGGTAGAGTTTCCAAAATTTGTGATGGCTTGCCCACCAATAGACCTAGCCCAACCAAAGCGATCGCTGTAAAAAGCTTTATTCTTAGTATTAGAGGCAAATCCACGAATAGAGGACTTAAAAGTCAGATTCTCTGCCAGCTTATACTCAAAAAAGGTATTGAATCTGGCCTGAAAAGTGGTCCCTGTATTGATATTTTCGTTCAACATTTTTATGGGGTTGTTTAAGTCACCGTTTTGATTGGCAATCATTCTCCCATCTTCATCGTATTCAATGCCCTGAGCAATTTCTTCATCAATCATGTCTTGCTGCTGACTTCGAATTGGCATGACAGGGCTAAAGAGCGCAGCACTAGTAACAACTCCGGCTCTACCTTGCCCATTGTTAGAAGCGGCAGTAACAACGCCGCCTCTCATCGTGTATCCGATATTCGAATTAATACCCACTCTAATTTTATCATTGATTTTTTGAGTGATATTGAGGTTTAGGGTATATCTTTCGATTTCAGAGGTTCGAATAATTCCCTCCCCATCTAGATATGAAAAAGAAGCAAAATAACTTGAATTATCAGAACCACCACTGGCCGATATTCTATAGTTATTAGTGACAGCAGTTTGTGTAATATTATCTTGCCAATCATCTATAAAAAGAATGGGGTTATCCGCAGAAACTCCGACGTAGTCGGTGTCCAATTCGCCGTCACCATCTGAATCCACAGTGGGAACTCTATAACTCTGTGCCAAGTATTTTTTTTGAGATGTTAAGTCGGCAGACCATGGTTGAAAATCATTTCTGTAGTCTATAAATTCTTGGGGGGTTAAGACATCCAATTTATTGGAAAGCCTCGAAAAACTAGTAAAGGTCTCAAAATTTAAATTCATTCTTCCTTTTGTCCCTTTCTTGGTTGTAATAATGATGACTCCATTGGCTCCCCTAGAACCATAAATGGCTGTGGCCGAAGCATCTTTTAAAACGTCAATGGATTGAATATTACTTGGATCTAAAGTAGACAGTGGGCTGGTTGTACTGTTTCCCAATCCAGTTGAAGTTGTGATGGCGCTTCCAAGTATAGGGAAACCATCTATCACATACAGAGGGTCGTTACTGGCGTTGATTGAAGTCCCGCCACGAATCCTAATCTTGGTTGCTGAATCGGGACCACCTTCTGATGAAACAACCTGAACCCCTGACATTCTTCCAGCCAGGGCACCTTCAAATGAAAGTGTTTGAATTTTATTGATGTCTTCAGATTTTATAGATGAAATTGCACCAGTGAGGTCTTTTCGCTTGCTTGTTCCATACCCAATGACTACTACCTCGTCAAGCTTTGCCGCATCTTCAATCAATTGTATATTGATGGTTTGTTGTCCATTGACTGACACTTCCATGGTTTTAAAACCAACATAGGAAATAACAATAACATCATTGGCGTTCAGGTTGAGTTCGTAAAAACCATCAAAATCTGTGACAGCTCCATTGGAAGTTCCCTTGACAATGACACTGGCTCCGGGGAGGGGCATTTCGCCGTCTGTGACTGTTCCTTTAATTTTGATTTTTTGTGCTGATATTGTGAAGAGCCCCACAAATAAAAAAAATAAGCTAAGGAGCGTTTTTGAAAATAATTTATGCTTGTAAATCATAATATTTTTTGATTGATTACTAATGGTGGTTGTGAGATATTGCTTTATATACAAAATAAGCTTATCAAAATTATCATATTGATAAAGCTGGATTTGATTTTAAATTAACATATATTGTTCAAAAATTATCCAAATATAAGATAACAATGTTAATTTGCGTTTGTTTATTGATAACCACTGAATATCATTCACTTTTATTAATTCTGAACTTTGGTTTATTTTAAATCTAATTTATGAAAAAGCGCTTTACGACTTTCGGCCTCATCGCTTTTGTTATAGTGTCAAATTATGTTTTTTGCCAATCGGGGCAAGGCCTTGAAAAATTGAGTTTAGATGGCAATTGGGAGGTTATTTTTGACGATAAAAATCTTGGAGTGATTGAAAAATGGTATTTGAAAAAAAATTACGACACTCACCCCTCAAAACAAATTATTTCTGTGCCGTCGGCTCTGGAACTTACAAGCAAAGACTACGAAGGAGTTGCTTTGTATCGCAAACAATTTTTGATTCCCGATGATTGGAACGATCAAATTATTGAAGTCCATTTTGAGGCGGTTAATTACAAAGCAGAACTTTGGTTAAATGATGAAGTGGTTGGCTTCCACGAGGGTGGATACACGCCATTTAGCTTTAGAATTGATAAACTTTTAAAAAAGGGTGAGGAAAATCAGCTTGTGGTTCGAGTCATCACTCCAATTATACTCACTGATAAAAATATTGATGGTTTAGGAAGGCAAGAGGTCCCCATGTGGCGAGGCGCCATCAATGGGGGTATTTGGCAGTCTGTTTCGCTATCGAGAAAGGCATCAATTAATCTTAAAGACGTTTTTTTAGAACCCAATATTAAAAGTAAATCACTAGAAGTCAACTTAGAAATCTTTAATCACAAAGCAATGCCTTTGGATGCAAGTTTACAAATTGATATTTTCTCTCAGGACAATCAGCCTGTTTTAACGGCCGAAAAATCTATCGCTTTGGACCCTGGAAAAACCAATTTAAAACAAAGGTTATCGTTTTCAGACATTAAACTTTGGGATGTTGACAATCCAAACTTATACAGTGCTCAGATAAAACTTAAATACGCTGGTAAAATTTCAGACCAATGGAATCATAAATTTGGCTTTAGAGAGTTTACAGTTCAAAATGAGGAATTTTATTTAAATGGAAAACCCATTTATTTGAAAGCGGCATTTTTTGAAGGCTTATACCCAGTTGGATTGGCCTATCCCGATTCTAGAGAGATGGCTGTAAAGGAAATAAGATTGGCCAAAGAAGCAGGATTCAATATGATCAGGCCTTGGAGAAAACCCCCACCAAAAATGTGGTTGGAGCTCTGTGATGAAATGGGTATTTTGGTCGTTGGCAGTCTTGCTGTGGAGTGTATGTATCGACCCATTTCTACCCCTCGGTTGCCTTTTGTCGTAGAAAATGAACTTAGAAAAACGATTCTAAGTAACAGGAACAGAACGTGTATTGTTCAATGGGAACTCTTTAATGAAATTAACAGACCTATCTTGGCACAAATGCTCAATGAGATGTCTGTTTTAGCAAGAGAACTAGACCCATCTCGTATGATACTAGACGAGTCTGGAGGTTGGGGAGCGGGCGCCAACATATATTTACCTTACAACAAAACTCCCACAAAATTTAATGACATTCACCATTACAGTGGATCGCAGGTTGATCAAGAAGAGTTTGATGGCTATTTAGCCACTGGAAAAACCAAAGAGGAGATAAAAGCACTCAATTTATTAAAAAATAAAGGCTACGGTAAAAATGTGGTTCCTGGTATTATGTCTTATATTTCTGAACTCGGTTATGGCAGCACCCCCAATTTAGTTCAAAATAACATTACATTTTTAAAAAAAGGGAACCCCATCTCAGCACCAAGTCAATACCATAAAGCCCTAGACGACAGTTATAAAAAGGCTTTAAAAAAAGTTGGATTTGATAAAATTTACCCTTCCACTGAGGCCCTTTATTTGGAACAACAAAAAATGCATGGTATTGCCAACAAGCGAATGATTGAAGCTTCTCGTTTAAACAACAATATCAAAGGCTATTGTGTACATGCACTAGTCGGGGGTGATTGGGTAATTGGAGCGGGGCTTATGGATTTGTGGCGAAATCCCAAAACATTGACCTATGAAATGACAAAAGCGGCCAATCAGCCTGTGATAACTCCCATAAGGATATTGCCTAGAAATGTTTACAAAGACCAGGGTTTTGATTTAAAGGTTTTTGGCGTTAATGAGATGGATTTAGACAATGTCAAGGTCTTAATTGAGATTGTAGATGCCGCACAAAAGATCATTTATAGCGAAACTTTTGTCAGAGATTTTAAGAGAGGAATTTCTGCAATTTTAAACAAAAACATATCGAGCGCAGACATGTTAGGTGCTTACCAAGTACAACTGACCCTGTTTGATGGCAATGAAAAAAAATTAAGCTATAATATTGAAAATTTCAATGTTTTTAATGCGGATGATTTATCAATTCCACCCAAGTCAATCGCGGTACACGACCCTGAGGGTACACTCTCAAATTTTTTAACATCAAAGGGCATAGATTTTGTTCTTTTTGATGCCAATGTTGATCCAACCCCCCCCCTTTTAGTAGGCCTTTCCAAAAACAAAAAACAGTATGATTTGGACGCTGAAATCATTAGAAACTTTGTTAAAAAAGGCGGCTGCGCTGTTTTTTTTGAGGTGAAGGGAAAAAACTCCAAAAATTCTGACAGGGTTTTAAAAGAGATTTCGCATCAGGGTTTGCCTACTCAGGCCGAAATTTTAGGAAAATGGCCAACCTTAGGAGGTTGGGCTGCAAAATCTCATATAGTCACAGACCATCCAATTTTTAAGGGGTTGCCATCAAACCAAATCATGCATGGGGTTTATGAAAATATTCATCCGGTTTCTTCAATGGCAAAACAAGAGGGAGCTTATATTGCAGGTCTCATTGGTTATGATCACTTTCCAAATAATGACATTATGGTTCGACACTACAATGGCCCAGGGGAAGTCTGGTGGGCTGCAGATGTATTGGAGACCCGCATGGGTCAAGGAAAGATGCTGCTGTCCACACTGCAAATAATTAATTATTTAGGAAAGGACCCCGTAGCNGANAAANTGCTTTTTAANATCATTAATTATTTAACTAANAATCCCTAAACTTTTTTATAATGTCAATANGACAACTGCTTCTTTTTTTAGGGCTTTCTTTTTTTCAATTTNTTCAAGCCCAAATTNGCTTGCCAAAACTCATAANTNATGGGATGGTTTTACAAAGNGATGTNCCAATTCAAATATGGGGTTGGGCAGCGNCAGAGGAGGCCATTAGCCTAAAGTTTATTGGAAAAACCTACCAAACCCAAGCNAATTNAAATGGAGAGTGGCAAATTGCCTTANCNTCTTTACCCCATGGAGGACCTTATAAAATGATTCTAAAAGCTTCCAATACAATCGAACTTAAAAATATCCTTATCGGGGATGTTTGGGTAGCCTCTGGGCAGTCCAATATGGCTTATGAAATGTTTAAATCAAAGCGCCTATACAGTCGCGACATTCAAAACGCAAACAACCCATACATCAGACATTTTTTAGTACCCAAGGAGGCCAGTTTTAATGAGGATAAAAAGGATTTAAAATCTGGAAATTGGAAGTCTTTGAATCCCAATAACATTGGAAAATTTTCTGCTGTAGCCCATTTTTTTGCAGAAAAAATTTATAAAGAGAACCAAATTCCTGTGGGAATTATAAATTCAAGTCTAGGGGGCTCACCGGCACAAGCTTGGATGACTGAAACTGCTTTAAAGCCATTTCCTAAATATTATGCAGAATCTCAAAAGATGAAAAATAAATATGCTGTTGATTCTATTGAACTTAAAAATAACAGTCTGAGAAACGCATGGCTTCAAAAAGCGAACAAAACCGATTTAGGTCTTCAAAAGAACTGGAAAGCAACTGACTTTAAAGATTCAAATTGGTCTGATTTTGAAGTCCCCGGCCTATGGCTATCTAATATTGGCTATAAACAGGGCGTTTTTTGGTTTAGAAAAAAAGTATTTATTGACGATTTTGACAAGCAATCCCCCGCTGTTTTAAACCTTGGCCGTATATCAGACGCAGATCAAACTTACATCAATGGCCATCTCGTGGGTAGGACTGCTCATAAGTATCTCGAACGCAATTATGACATTCCTGAGGGGATCCTCAGAAAAGGAGAAAATACCATTGTTGTGAGAGTTCTTTCTTACCGCTTCAATGGCGGTTTTTTAAAGGGAATGCGTCGAAATTTAACCCTTGGGAATAAATTATACGATCTTAACAATGCTTGGAAATTTAACACTGGGACTGTTGTGGAAATGTTGCCAAGGCCTTATCAATTGCATTGGGTCTCTTCTGGGCTATATAAACATATGATTGCCCCCTTAACAAATTTTCCCATTAAAGGGGTTATTTGGTATCAAGGAGAAGGAAATGTAAAAAATGCAGCTGAATACGACCGCTTATTTCCAGCCTTAATTTCCGATTGGCGAGAACAATGGGGGCAAGGAGATTTCCCGTTTTTATTTGTACAATTGGCTAATTATATGAAGCAAAAACAAAGTCCCACCCAAAGCGGATGGGCGCGCTTGAGAGAGGCCCAATCAAAAACCTTAAATCTCAACAATACAGCCATGGGAATTACTATCGATATTGGAGATGCCAATGATATACATCCCAAGAATAAAAAAGATGTAGGTTACCGTCTGGCAACACAGGCCCAGCGATTGGTTTACAATCAACAAAAAAGTCCAAATCCCCCGGCCTACAAAGCCATGAAAGTCGTTGATGGGAAAATCAAAATTACTTTTTCTAACCCCAGTGCTTTAGATGTTAAAGACGGAACTTTTTTGAAAAATTTTACGATTGCTACTAAAGATAAAAAGTTTGTTTGGGCCAAAGCCAAATACCGCAATAACGAAGTCATTGTATGGAATGACGCGATTGATGTTCCTGTTGCCGTACGTTATGCATGGGCAGACAATCCAGGAACCATTAATTTTTATGACATTAAAGGGATGCCAGTCTCTCCATTTCGAACCGACGAATGGTAAATAATATTTATTCTTATCAAATGATCTCCATTAAAAAAATTCTGTTTATTCCCCTGCTTATTTTCTGTTTGAGCCTTCACGCTCAGAATAATTATTATATATCGAATTCATCGGGAAGTGATTCCAACAAAGGCTATAAATCAAAACCCTGGAAGAGCTTAAATCAAATCAGCAAACAAAAATTAAAACCTGGAGATACGGTATTTTTTAAAAGGGGAGATACCTTTAAAGGCCATTTTGTTTTAAATGGATCCGGCAGCCCCTCTAAACCCATTGTTATCACGGCTTATGGTGGGGGTAATAAACCTATTATCAGTGGTGAAGTAGGCGATAGTGGTGGGGGTGATTTTCGGGAGGCGGTCTATGTAAACAACCAAGACAATATGATCTTTGATGGTTTAGAGATTCAAAACAATCGCACAACACAAAGAGATGGTGTTGGCAGTACACAAAGTTTTGGGATAAATATTTACAACACTTCAAGGCAAACCATGGATAATTTTATTTTTAGAAATATGACTTTCAAAAAGGTATATGCGCTGTCTTACGTAAACCCAGTCAATCAAAACGCCTTTAATAAGTTTGAAGTTACTGCCATTCGTTTCAGCTCTGGTTGGAACAAAGCCAATATCAATAATGTATTGGTAGAAAATTGTTTTTTCACAGATCTGCAGCGCATAGGAGTGCATATAAAACATGCCAAGGGAAACAATGGGCATGACAACAGGCAAACAAATTTTATTTTTCGGAACAATGAGTTTTATCAAATAGGGGGGACCTGTATTTTACCTTCTCGCACTCGAAATTGTTTAATCGAGTATAATATTTTTAACCAACCAGGAGCCAAAACAAATGCCAAGATGATTGGTCGTGGAAGTGCTGTTTGGAATTGGCACAGTGTAAATACCATGGTGCAATACAACCAATGCATTGGAATCAGAGGTGTTTTAGACTCCCACGGAATCCATATCGACCACCACAATGTGGATACTGTAGTACAGTACAATTATATGGAGGACTGCGAAGGCGGTTTTGTGGAAATTTTAGCTGGAAATGAACGGGCTATCTACCGATTTAACATCAGTCGAAATGATGGATGGCGAGACAATCCCAACTGGAAAAACAGCAATCATACCCTGTGGATTAATAATTTAATCAATCGAAAATCAGCTCCCATTTCAAAGGATAGTTATATCTATAACAATACCGTTATTTTAGACCGTAAAGAAAAGCCTTATCAAACTTCCATTGATTTAAAAGGATCGGGAACAAGGCTTTTTAATAATTTATTTTTTGCAATCAATGGTTCAGGAATTGGCAATAAACAAATGGTTTTACAGGACCCCTTACTGCTTATGACTCACAATTATTTTTATGGAGATATTTCAGAAGGTTTTGTTAGCAAAGACCAAAATAAAAAAGCAGTTTATCAACTCTCAGATGGAATCGAGGGCGAAATTAATAATTTACAGCAACTGAGCAATGCAGGGATTCCTTTTAAAAATAAATTTGATCACCCCCGCTTTCCAGTGGATGCATCCTTTATTTTTTCGACTGTGGAGGCCATCCCCACCCAAGATATTTTTGGACAATCCATTGCCACTGATATTGCGCCAAATATTGGCGCCAATAACGCAAAAACAATGGGGATTTCTTTAGGGGATTCAAAGGTAAGTATTGAAAATCCACTGGCCGTTGGGACCATCAAACTTGCAGGAGTCAAAAGTGCTTATAAATATTTATTAACTGACATCATTGGCCGGGTTCAGCAAGAGGGGGACATTGACCAAACCCATTCTCAAATTATTCTTGAAAAAGACTTGGTTCCAGGGCTCTATACATTGATCATTTCCAAAGACAGTCGTACTTTTTCCGGAAAATTAGTCCTTACACACTAAAAATAATTTTTATGGATCAGGCTTTGGTAACCGTTGTTCTAAATTTGTTATTTAAGTTCAATTTGTTCCACCTTTGAGCTGGCAGAACCAATCTCATTTTTAAAAGCTTTTATCAATTCGTTGAGTTTTTCAGTTTCTAGTTCTGCAAGATTATTTTGTTGGCTTAAATCATCTTTTAAGTTGTAGAGTTGGTAGGTTTTTGAATTTCCTGTTTCAATATTCACTTTTTCGAGAACTTCTGGACCTTTATAGGGAGGAATCATAACCCAATCTCCCATTTTAAAGGCTGTTCTTGTGGTGGCTTCAATGATGAGTGTTTCTCTTCCTAAATCCGATGTTCCAGAGAATACATCCCATAATTCTTGACTGTCAGGCGCCTTGGCGTCACTGCCAACCAGTGATGCGATAGAAGCAAATAAATCCAATTGACTGACGAGTGCATTAGAAACTGCTGGCTTGATTTGCCCTTTCCAATGGGTTATAAAGGGGACTCGTGTTCCTGCCTCAAAAAGGCTGTATTTACCGCCGCGTAATGCTCCCTTGGGCGTGTGATTTCCTAATTTTTCGACTGCCTTATCATAATAACCATCATTTAAAACAGGTCCATTGTCGCTGGAGAAAACAATCAAAGTATTTTCTAGAAGTCCTTCATTTTCAAGGGTTTTCATAAATTCTCCTACGCACCAGTCTGCTTCTACAATGACATCCCCCCTAGGTCCCATTCCTGAACTGCCCACAAACCTTGGATGTGGGGTTCTTGGTACATGTGGCTGTTGCATCGCATAGTATAAAAAGAAGGGCTCGTCTTTGTGTTTTTTTACATAGTCTTGTGCCCCTTTTAAAAAGTGATCTGCCATATCAATATCACTCCATTTTGCATCCGCACCTCCCTTCATAAACCCAATTCTTGGAATGCCATTGACAATACTGCTGTTGTGTCCATGGTGCCATTTCATGCTCAGCAGCTCTGGGTTTTCGAGCCCAGTAGGTTCGCCTTCAAAATTTTTCCAGTAACTGACCTCAATAGGGTCTTTGGGATCCAATCCCACAACCATACCATTTTCGATATAGACTGTTGGGACCCGATCTTGTGTAGCAGCCATGATATAAGAATAGTCAAACCCCACCTCATTGGGCCCAGGTTTTATGGCTTGATTCCAGTCTACATTTCCAGATCCAAGACCCAAATGCCATTTGCCCACAATGCCAGTGTGATAGCCTTTAGTTTTAAGCATTTTAGGCAGTGTAACTTGAGCAGTATCAATGATCAGTGGCGCGGTACCCCCTAATATTTTAGCGCGTTTATTTTTCCATGGATAAATACCCGTCAACAAAGCATAGCGACTGGGTGTACATGTGGCAGAACTTGAAAATCCGTTGGTGAAGCGAACTCCACCGTTGGCCAAAGCGTCAATATTGGGTGTTTTTATTTCAGTTGCACCATTGGCAGCAATATCTCCATAGCCCAAATCATCTGTATATATAATTATTATATTTGGTTTTGAATTTGCACTCTCGCTTTTAGATCTATTGAATAAGTTTTTCTGGCATGAAGTATTTAGTATAAAGGTGGATAAAATAGTGATCGTTATGGCTTTGTTGAAATGCATATAAACTTATTTTTAGATTGATTGCTTGTAAAGTAATGACAAAAAGTTAAAAAAAAACATACCAAATTAACAATCCTTGTTCAATAATTACCACAGCTTATTGAATTTAAAGTTTAATTTTTATGAGTTAAAATCCGTCGATAATTTGATAAAATTTGTTTTAAATGAGCGTATCATAACTTTAACTTTACAACTGTTGTTGATAAATCTTTTTAGGGTAATTAAAAAATAAAAACATGACAATTCAAAAAAAAGCACTCTCAATTGGACTTTTATGTCTTTTTAATTTTTCTGTATTTTCTCAAAACAGCAAAACCAATGTGATTTTTATCGTTTGCGATGATTTAAATGATTATCAGGGAGCTTTCGGGGGACACCCTCAAATTAAAACACCCAATATTGACAAGCTGGCTAGTTCTGGGGTTCGATTTATCAACGCCCAATCCAATGTCCCTGTCTGCTCACCTTCAA
>PBQM01000012.1 GCA_002725015.1 Flavobacteriaceae bacterium
TCACATTTGCCAACTCCATAAACTCGCCTTGAAGTTGACGCCTTATCAGCGGATCTAGAGCACCGAAAGGTTCATCCATAAGCAGAATTTCACTATCAATCGCTATGGCTCTAGCAAGGCCAACCCTTTGTTGCATACCCCCGGAAAGTTCATCTGCAAATTTATTGTCCCAGCCAACAAGATCAACCATTTCTAAAGCCTTTCTTGCGGTTTCCATTCTCTTGTTTTTTGGCACTTTACGGATTTCAAGAGGTAATGCGACGTTATCGATGACAGAACGATGGGGCATCAAAGCGAAATTTTGAAAAACCATTGAAATATGCTCATTGCGATATTGCCGTAAATCAGAGTCAGAAAGATCCATTATATTTCTGTCATTAACAATAATTTCTCCAGCAGTTGGATCCAGCAGGCGGTTAATATGACGCACCAGCGTAGATTTACCACTTCCCGATAGACCCATTACACAAAAAATCTCACCCCGTTGGATTTCCAAGCTCACATCCGCAACTCCAACAACGCAATCATACTTGGAAAGAACTTGACTCTTTGAGATTTGATTTTCTTTGATATCAGCCAATGCTGTCTCTGGATTATCACCAAAAATTTTCCACACGTTACTGATTTTAATCGCTGTTTCTGATTTGGGCATTGCTTACTTACCTTTGATTATTGTTATCCGTATTTCTCGTTGAGAAATTCAGCACATCTTTCCCCAATCATGATACTTGGCGCGTTAGTGTTTGATGAAACCAAGTGGGGTAAAATTGAGGCGTCAGCAATGCGAATATTCTGCAACCCATAAATTCGTAATTTTGAATCTACTACCGCTTTGTTTTCTTCACCCATCTTACAAGTAGCGACTGAGTGCCAACAAGTTTGACCAGTTTGTCTTGCGAAGTTCAACAAATCAGCATCTGACTGCACATTCGAACCGGGTAAAATCTCCTTTGTAATGAAACTTTTGAGTGGTTTCCTAAAAGCAAGGTTTCTGATCATTTTCAGACCACTAATGGCGGCAACCTTGTCCTCGTCATCGCTTAAATAATTTGCAATAATTTTCGGAGATGAAAATGGATCTTTTGACCCAATATGAACTGAGCCTAGGGATTTTGGTTTTAAATAGAAGACTTGCAATGAAAAACCAGAAAAGTTGTCTACCCCCATGCCTCTCGCCATCGAAAACCTATCGGCACCAGTGACGTGGCAAAGTTGCAACTTAAAGTTTGGCGCATTTAATGTTTGATCAGTTTTTAGGTAGGCGTGGACGCTCACGGTTGGAGTTGCCAATAGCCCCTTTCGCATGATCATGTATTTCAAAGTTTCTTGAGCGGCAAAAACCTTACTTTTAAAAAGATCATTAACAGTTATTTTTTTGGTACATTCGTAAGAGATCCTAAGATTGACGTGGTCTTGTAAGTTTTCACCAACAGAAGGACAGTCTTTAACTACTGAAATACCTAAATTTTTAAGCAATTCTGCGTTACCTACGCCGGAGCGTTCAAGCAATCCCGGTGTATTAAGCGCTCCGGCGCAAAGTACTACTTCTAGTCTTGCTGAATAGCTTTTCTTTGACACACCTTTATTTTTGCCATTTGTGTTTACTCCAACAACTTTTGTACCACTAAAAATAAGCGACGACGCGTAAGTGTTGGTTAACACAGTCAAGTTATTTTTTTGACGCGCAGTTTTCAAATAGCCAATTTCGGCACTGCATCGTTTCCCACGTTTCTGAGACATCTGCATTTTTGAAACCCCAATACAATCACCATCGTTGTAATCATCGACAACGTTGATTCCTATTTCCTCACAGGATTTGATAAATGCTTCTGTTAATGCATCGTCATGCCTAACAAACTCTATCTTTATTGGTCCAGATTTTCCTCTAGATTCATGGCGGCCAATATCACTATTTTCCATCTTTTTGAAAAAGGGTAAAACATCTTTGTATGTCCATCCAGGGCAATTGTTTTCTGACCAAGAATCATATTCGGATGGGTCGCCGCGGACGAATACTTGGCCGTTAACAGAACTAGAACCGCCCAGTAATTTACCGCGAGGCCAATAATGCTGTTGGCCTTTCATGCTGATGTCGGGCTCAGTTTTGTAGTCCCAAAGTATTTCTTTATTTTGCAGTAATTTACCTATTCCAATCGGAACTCTAATCCATTTATTAGTTGCCTCTCCACCGGCCTCGATTAATAAAACAGAAAATGCCCCTTTTTTACTTAAATTAGCTGCTACGGCGCAACCAGCTGAGCCGGCCCCTACAACGATAAAATCAAAAATATTTTGCATTAATTTCGACTATTCCATCAAACTGTCGCAACTAAACTTCCAACAGGGAAGGGGCGACCACGATCGCGCCTTCCTTTCTGTTCAGAAATCACAGTCTGTAAAAATTTGAAATTGTTACATGCCGAGCCAGCTATTAACTGTGTTTTCATTGGCCGCAATCCATGCGGCGGCTACGTCTGCTGGCTTTTGTTTTTTTGCTCCTATTTCATAGGCCCAATCCGTAAGAGTCTGTGTTTCGAGGCTTACGCCTTGAAGAAAGGACACGAGCAAGGGGTTCTTATCTTCTAACTTCTTCGACCACACAATGTGCACACTCTTTGGTTTGCCTGCACATGTGATCTTTGAGTTTTCGAACCATTTTTCATCTGTCTGTGGATTAACAAACTTATAGCATTCGGCATTATGAGGGTCTTGTTTCAATTCAACCAAATCATAAAGTTGCCACTGCCCATCGGGCTTCCAACAATACCCTGCGATAGGAGCTTTTTTTGATGTTGCTTTTTTAAGGCTGCCAAACCAAACCGCAGCATCAGCTGAATAAGTGTCAAGAAACGCATTCAATCCGTGATCTCGATAGGCAACGGTATACTCTTTTGACGCAATCCAGGCTGGATTTCCTGCCCATATTTCACCTTTGCCATTGCCATCAGTGTCAAGCAATTTCGCAATCTCTGGGCGGGCGAGATCTGTCAATTTGGTTATATTATATTGCTCAGAAAAGTAACGTGGAACACACACACCTGCCTCGCCACCATAAAAATTTTTACTTTTCACTACTGTGCCGTCACCGCCTGCGTCGGCAACATATTTTTTATGTAGTGCAAGTTGGTTTGGTAGCCATGATTCTAAGTGTAAATCTATGTCTCCCTTACTCAAACCAGCGTAAAAAACAGCGTTTGTACCAGGTTGAAATTCAACTTCAAGGCCCAGTCTTTGCTCAATAATCTGCTTAATTACATAGATGTAGCCCTGCGCCGCAGGCCATTTAAATTCTGCGATAACCACTTTATCAGCGGCATGCGATATAGATGACCCTAAAAAACCACCCACGACGGCGGCTAATAACGTATTTTTTACCAAAGATTTCAGCATTATTTCCTCTCCTTTTTTAATTAGATCCCTGATGACATCAATTTAACTTGTACCTAGCGTGTGCCATCTCGGTGATCTGTACTACCTCCAAATGTTAACGCAAAAATTTCAAGAAGGTACCGTTTCTCACATAAGGAATCGTACATGAAATCTTAAGAAAATGTGAATAACATTGATGATTAGCTCGTCTAAACTTAAAAGGTATTGAGTTTTTTTCTCCAGAAATTGGCGTAGAAACTTTGATTTTAGTTTTGCTGGAGCATTTAAAACTCCACAGATTTTCAAAGTTTGCTAGATATCAAGCTGATATGACGAAAAACGCAAAGTAGCTTAATATCCTGATATAAACATTTTGAAGAAAAAAAATTATGTCCTAATGTTGATTGAGCATTGCGCAAAATCATAAACAATAAGTAGATGAGTATCTCTTATCTCGATAAATAAAATTGACCTAAAAAACGCTTTTTTTAGTAGAGCGGAGTTAACTACTCAACTAGGAAAATAAAAATGGAAGTTAGTTTTTCAGAAAAATCTGTACTCATAACTGGAGCAGGTGGGAGTATTGGAAGGGTATTGGTTAACTCTTTGATTAAGAATGGCGCCACAGTTTATGCAGTTGATAGCAATGATGAAAGTTTACAAGACCTGAGGGCTGGGATTGGTGCTGATGGAAAATTGCAAACAATTTTGTCAGATTTGCAAAGCGACGTTGAGTGCGAAAATGTGGTGAAGAATATCCCCAAGTTACATGGATTAGTACATTTGGCCGGTATTTTTGAGCCAGACGAAATGATCGCTGGAGATACAGAAGAAGTGTTTGATCCAGTTCTCCAAGCCAATCTCAGGAACATTTACTCACTCTTTATTGCTTGCAGGCCACTTCTGCTTCGATGTGATTGTTCGAGGGTTATCTTAACCAGCTCCATAGCTTTTAACCGTGGCGGATATTCACACACTGCCTACAGTGCTGCAAAAGGGGGGGTGGTAGGTTTCATGCGATCACTCGCCAGAAGAGAAGCTCCAAAAATTCTTGTAAATGCCGTCGCACCGGGAATTTTAGATTCTCCAATGCCAGCCAATATGATAGCAAAACGAGGTATCGGAAATGTTTTAGCTCAAATACCTCTCGGCCGTTTGGGTCGGGCAAGTGAAATCAGCGGAGTAATTGAGTTTTTATTGGGACCAAATGCAAGTTATGTTACTGGTCAACTCATCAATGCTGATGGTGGCATGTCTAATAATTAAATCTAAAGGTTGGCTGGCTGTGATCGAACGACCAAAAACAAAGACGCTTACCACGTCGCAACTTTTCTTCCACTTTAGTCTTTAACAACCAGATTTGTACTTTAGTAAGAGAGAACATGAGATGGCCGACACTAACTTTTCTAATGACCAGATGTTGAAACTTTATGAGAGCATGTTGCGTATTAGAAAAGTAGAGGAGCAACTTGCCAAGGATAGTAAAGAGGGAAACATACCCGGCGCAGTCCATTTGTATATAGGTCAAGAAGCTGTTGCTGTGGGCGTCTGCTCGCAATTGAATGACAAAGATTGGATAGCGTCTACTCATCGAGGTCATGGACATTTTTTGGCAAAAGGCGGCGAGACACGACTACTTATGGCCGAGGTTTATGGGAGAGATACAGGAATATGTAGGGGGCGAGGTGGCTCAATGCATGTGGCTGATTTCTCCAAAGGTATTATCGGAGCAAACGGCATAGTGGGAGGGGGCATCTCAATTACAACGGGAGCAGGCTTGGCATCGAAATTAACAAATGACGGGTCTGTAGCGGTAGCATTTTTTGGTGATGGGGCAGCTAATCAAGGCGTCCTTGCCGAAGCTTTAAACATATCAACCTTGTGGCAGCTTCCTGTTATTTTTGTTTGTGAAAACAATGGCTTTTCTGAATTTTCTCCCACTAATACAGTTACTGCAGGCAACATTGTAGACCGCGCAAAACCTTACGGCACAGCTTGTGAAACAGTTGATGGAAATGATGTTATTGCGGTTTGGCAGTGCGCGGAAAGAGCAAAGTTGAGAGCCTCGAGAGGTGATGGCCCAACATTAATCGAAGCGCACACTTACAGGCAAAGAGGCCATGTCGAAGCCGAGGCCTCCTTCCTTAGCAAAAATTATCGCGACAGCCAAGAGATTGAGGGTTGGGTTTCCAAGGATCCGATTACGTTGTTTGAAAAGAGAATTGTTGATGCAGGTCAGGCAAAAATTGAGGATTTGCAAGTTATAAGTAGAGCCATGGAGGCGGAGGTAAATGAAGCAGTAGAGTTTGCTGAGAAATCGCCCTACCCTGACCCGGGAGGAAATGAGCAACAGTATATGTTTACGTGAGGTGAGGATGGCAAAAAAACGTATGATACAAGCTATCAATGAGGCACTTGATGGAGAAATGCAACGAGACAAAAAGCTTATCTTGTTTGGTGAAGACGTTGAGATAAGTCTGTTTGGTGACACCAAAGGCCTTGTGGATAAATATGGCACTGACAGAATACGTAACACTCCTATTTCAGAGACTGTAATGAGTGGAATGGCGGTTGGCGCCGCTGCTGCTGGCTTTAATGTAGTTTGCCACATGATGTTTGGAAATTTCATGTACACAGGCTTTGACAGTATTGCGAACCAGGCGTCGAAGCTTCGATATATGACCGCTGGCCAAATTTCACTGCCAATAGTTTATATGAGTGTTTTTGGTGGTGGCCGCTCGGCCGCTGCACAACATTCTGATGCAATGCACCCTCTTTTCATGAATTTGGGGGGGCTGAAAGTTGTAACTCCCTCGTCACCAATGGATGCTGCAGGTTTGCTGCGGGCCTCAATTCGTGATCCCAATCCGGTCATTTATTTGCAGGCAGCTGGTCGTGGAGGAGAATTAGGAGAGGTGCCCGATGAAGAGTTTATTGTTGAACTTGGTAAAGCGGCTGTTTTAAGAAATGGTGAAGACTTAACGATAGTAGCTATTGGTGCGATGGTTAGGCCTGCATTGCGGTCAGTGGATTTTCAGAAAACTGAAGGTGTGAGCATTGAATTAATCGATCCCCGAACCTTAGTGCCCCTTGATAAAGAAATGATTTTTAAATCAGTCAGAAAAACTGGACGACTGATCATCGTCGATGAGGCTCGTGACACCTGCTCAGCGGCGTCGCATATTGCCGCGTTGTGTGCTGAGGAATGCTTTTCAGCTCTAAAGGCTCCAATAAAACGGGTTACTGTGAATGATATAGCCATTCCATACTCGCCTCCTCTTGAAAAAAATGTTCTGCCCAATGAGAAACGCATCAACAACACAGTGTCAGAGATTTTGAAGTTTGCTTAATTGCGATTGGTAGGGATATGAAAATAGAACTTAAATTGCCGAGAATTTCCATGAATATGGAAGAGGGAACAATTGTAAAATGGTTGGTTGGCCCAGATGAAAGTTTTTCTGAGGGTGAGACCCTTTATGAAGTTGAAACGGAGAAAGTTACGAGTGAGTTTGAAGCCCCCTGCAGCGGAAAAATGATACAGCATTTTGTTTCAGAGGGTGAAAATGCCTTGGTTGGTGATAAAGTTTGCAAGATTGAAAAAATTGACTAGCAAAAGTCTTACGTTTTTTGACGTTCACATATCGTTTCGTTGGAGTAAGATTGGTAATAGATGGGCTCAGTATTTAAAAAGTAAGCACTCAATTATAACTTAACTAAATGGGCTACTTAGCTTAAGCTGCCGATATTTTCTCCGATCAATAAAGACATTGCGGTGCCCCCATCAATCGGCAAAACATGACCTGTTATATAACTAGATTTGTCACTCATCAAAAAAGCAACTGCACTACTAATCTCATCAGGTGTTGCCCAACGTCCAACAGGTGTTCTTTCAGAAATTTTTTCCGCGTCAATAAACCCATTAGTAACCCTTTCTTTGAGGGTTTCAGTGAGAACAAATCCGGGAGCTACCGCATTTACCGTGATGCCAAACCTAGCTAACTCTGTCGCGAGTCCACGGGTCATGCCAACTAATCCAGCTTTTGCCGTGACGTAGTCAAGCCGGAATGGACTGCCAGTAATGCCCATAAAAGAGCTCATGTTGACAATTCTTCCATATCCGCACTCTTTCATCTTTGGTATCACTAATTTACTCCAAATAAACGCTCCGTTTAGGTGAATGTTGATCATTTCGTTAAAATTTTTGGTGGGAAGTTGTTCAACTGGCCCTAATTGTCGTGGCATAATCCCAGCGTTATTAAATAGGAGCAAAGGTTGTTTTAATTCAGCAAGAATTCGATCATATGCCAACTCACTTTCATCTTCATTGGAGACGTCTGCGATATAAGATTTGCACTCGACGTTATGCGTGCTCTGGATGATCTCAACCGCGTTTTCTAGTTTTTGTGTGTCGCGGTCAATAAGAGCAATTTTGAAGCCAAGTGAAGCAAGTTGTTTTGCGGAGCTGTACCCAATGCCGTTTGCTCCGCCTGTTATGATTGCAGTTTTTTCCATCGGCCATACCATTTAATAAGAAACAATATTTTTGCAGCATTCCTGTGTATTGATTTCCTGCATTGGTTCATTTTTCCATCATTGAAAACAATATTTTACCGCGCCTTCCGCCTGACCCAGCATGTTTCAGTGCCTGCCTGAAGTCCTCGAAACGGTAAACTTTTTCAACATTAGAATACAAGGTTCCATCTAGGAATAATTTTGAAATATCGTCAAAGTTTCTTTGAAGAAATTCATTAGGCTGATCAAAAAATCCATACCTAGCCCAAAAACCAACCAACTTGATTTGCCTGACAATAGCCTGATCTGGAGTTATCATACAAGGCTCTCCTCCCAGGTATCCATAATTCACTACTGTGCCTCCTGTGGATAAACAGGACGCAAGCCGCATCGTGGACTTTCCTCCTATCGCGTCGATTGCTAGCTTTACGTGAACATCTCCTAATCTGTTCTTTACCCCTTGGGCTAGTTCATCAGTGTCCGTAAAAACGAGGTCACCACCCGCTCTTTTTATGTCGTCAAACAGCTCTTTTCTGCGCACAACATTAATAGTTTTTACTCCCTTTAGACGAGCTATGCTTATAACGTGCGCGCCAACCGCTGAATTTGCAGCATTTTGAATGACCCAATCACCTGCCTCAAGGTTTTCATACTTTTCGAGNATCATCATTGCAGTTGGCGGATTTGCTTTCATTTGNGCAGCCTGATGAAAATCGATGTCTCTAGGCAATTTTATAGCCTGATCAGCNGGAATATTTTGATACTCTACCCAATTATGCCGGCCCAGCACTAAAATGATGTCGCCACATGCCAAGTTATCTATTTTTGAACCAACGCCATTTATTCTACCCACTCCCTCTACCCCTGGAGTCGTCGGTAACGGAGGGCTTGGATAAAGGCCTTGAATAGCAAGAAGGTCAGCTGGATTTATTGCTGATGCCAGCATTTGAACATTAATTTCATTAGGTCTTGGCTTGCCTGGGTTAGAGATATCAACGCACTCACAAACCTCGCTTGGATCCCCGTGCTTGCTAAACATTATAGATTTCATGAGGCGCTCCCTTAGTTAGGTAACCTTGTAGTACTAAACTAATTATAGGCCAAAAAATGTAAATTCAGGTTTGCTGATGAGGGTCTTTTAAATTAGTTGACTTGAAAACAACGAGTGTGAATGAGATTGTCCTGTATGTAGCGCACGCAACTGCAAATATTTTTTAATATTGGAGCATTTCATGACGGACCCTGTATCGAATTACGATGCGATAATTGTGGGGGCTGGATTTGCTGGTCTTTACCAACTGCATCGTTTGCGCGACAAGTTGAAGCTAAAGTGTCTCCTGATAGAGGCTGGCGATGGCGTGGGGGGAACTTGGTATTGGAATAGGTACCCAGGAGCAAGATGTGATAGTCCCAGCCACGCGTATTCGTATTACTTTTCCGAAGATCTTATTAAAAAGTGGACTTGGACTGAGCGATATCCGGGCCAACCTGAAATAGAGGCTTATTTGAACTTTGTGGCCGATGAACTAGATCTGAGGACCGATATTTGCTTTGGCCAAACAGTAAATCGATGCAAATACACAAAAGATCAAAATTCTTGGCACGTAACAACGGCCGACGGCAGCGCATTTTCCGCGAAGTATTTGATCGCTGCAGTTGGCTGTTTATCAATGTCAAACAAGCCTGTGATTAAAGGAATTGAAACGTATACCGGTTCCATTTTTCATACAGGCAACTGGCCGAAGGAAGATATTAATTTTTCTGGAAAATCGGTTGGAGTAATTGGAACTGGTGCCAGCGCTATCCAGGCTATCCCTTTAATAGCTGAGCAAGCAAAAAGACTTACCGTTTTTCAAAGAACTCCAAACTACTCGGTGCCGGCATGCAACTATAAGCTCCCGGGCAAGGTGTCAAAAAAATACAAAGAAGAGTGGCGGTCTACCCTAGAGATTATGCAAACCTCAAGGAACGGACTTCCCTGGTTGGAAGGAGACAAATCCCTCCAGGAGATAAGTGAGCCGACCAGGACAAAGCTTTTGGAAGACGCGTGGCAAAAAGGTGGATTGGCCTTCAGAGAAGCTTTTAAAGGCACTCTGAGAGACCGGAAGTCAAATAACATAATGTCAACATTTGTAAAAAATAAAATAGCTGAAAAAATTGAAAATCCAGAATTCGCGAAACTCTTGACTGATTTTGATCATCCATTTGCTAGCAAAAGGCCACCATTGGACACAAATTATTTTGAGACTTTCAATAAGGAAAATGTGTCGCTAGTAGACCTGAATGAACAGCCCATCAAACATGCGACGCTTAATGGTTTGGAAACTAAAAGCGAAATTTTCAACTTAGATGTTTTAGTTTTGGCCACAGGCTTTGACGCCATGACGGGAGCTATTGAAAAACTTGGCGTGATTGGCCGATTTGGAACTTCGATAAATGACTTTTGGCGAGATGGCCCTAAGACATACTTGGGAGTTCATGTGCCAAATTTTCCCAACTTTTTTGTTCTAGCGGGGCCTGGCAGCCCTTCCGTGCTTACGAATATGCCACGATCCATTGAATTCAATGTTGAGTGGGTCGGTGATTGCATCGACCATTTGGAAAAGAATGGCTTGAGTTACATTGAGGCGGACCCTTCAGCGTCTGATGAATGGAGTAAAGACAACCAAAACCTTGCAAACGAGACACTTTTTGTGGACGCGAAGCACTCTTGGTACCTAGGTGCAAATATCCCCGGAAAGCCGAGACTTTTTTACCCATATGCCGGCGGATTTCCAAAGTACAAAGCCGCTTGCAATGAGGCTAAGTTGCAAGGCTTTGATGGTCTAATACTTGGTTAATAATAAAGTATGCCACGACTTTTTATTGCGCAATTAGAACGTCAACATGAATACTGTTTCTGTTTTTGTATAAACTGCAATTTCCCAAAATAGGTCGGTGAACTGCAAAGCCTGTTGTTACCAAGTGGGTGTGCAAATTTCTATTTTTGGAATGTTCTTTTCAAGATCAAACGCCGCCTCCAAAATTATATCTTCCCGAAAGCGTGGTCCAGCGAATTGAACCCCTATTGGTCTACCTTTTGCAAATCCCGTTGCAATAGTTAACGATGGAATATTGATCACTGGTAACGCTCGTTGCGTGAGTTGGGCTTCGTATACCTCTCTGAACGAGCCTGGGGATGCGATGTCTGCTTGCTGATTGAATGGTAGCTGCGCCGAAACAGGACAAATAAGCGAGGAATAGTTTTGGAAAAATTGATCCCAATTGCGCATCAGTTCCAGTCTTAGTTGAAGGGCATCCATCAGCGTTTGGAAATCAATCTGGCCTGTGATTTCGCTCATCTGCTCAAAAACAAATTTTGAATTGGGCTCATTCTCTGTTTCTATGATTTTAGCTTGACCGTGTTGCATATCTGCCATCCAGAGTACGGCATTCACCTCAGCGGCCTTCCTTATTGGGGGGCACTCAACCTCATCAACAACCCATCCTCTTTCCCTCAACTTATCTGCTGCGTCGTATAATTCTTTTACCACTTCGTCACAAACATTGAGCCCATCTGGTGCAATTGATAGAGCAGCCTTTTTTGTGAAATTTAACTCTTTTGCACCATGAAAAACTTGCCATGGATCTTTACCTGTCCATTCTGACATAGCCTGTAATGATATTTGCAAATCTTTTATAGTTCTGGCAATTGGACCTGAAACGGCCATTAGTTGAGCGCCGATATATCTTTCTTTTCCGCTGGGGTTGTTAAATGGGGTTCTACCCATTGATGGTCTTAACCCATGCACACCGCAAGCATATGCAGGATACCTTATGGAACCAGCGATATCAGTAGCGTGAGCAACAGGGCAGATACCCGCAGCCACAGCTGCTGATGCACCCCCTGACGAGCCACCAGGGGTGATGTTTTTATCTGTTGGGTTGAGCGTCTGTCCATAAAGATTATTATCTGTGAACCAACGAGTGGCGAATGCTGGGCTGTTAGTCCGCCCAATAATTATAGCGTCGGCATTTTTAAAATTTTGAACTAATGGGCTATCCACTTTTGCTTTGTTTTTTTCCTGAGTGCGAAGTCCGAAGGACGTTACAAAGTCCTGTTGATCGGTAACTATTTTTATCGTCAATGGAACGCCGACCATAGCCCCCATTTTTTCGCCTTTTGAGATACGATTATCGATGGACTTTGCATCAGCGATTGCTTGCTGGTGACAGGTTTCCACAACTGCGTTTATTTTCGGATTAACCTCCTCCATACGCTTCAAGTGGGCCGTTGCAACCTCAACGGCAGATATCTTTCGTTGTGAAACAGCTTTAGCGATTTCGTGTGCGGCTAATGATGTTGGGTTCATAACTGTTACCTCAAGGTCACGGATTTATAGAGCTGATCAAGGTGATCTGGAATTAATTTCCAGAAGATTGATAAATAATTTTGTGGTGTGCAAAATTTTCCTGCATTTTCTTTTAATCGGGGGGAGAAATCCCCAGAATTCAAGATGCAAATTCCTATTTCCGCATCTAACCCAAGAGATTTGCACACTTGAGTATTATAATTTTTTTTCTAACTCTTTATTTTCTTTTATTTCATAGTTTCAGGGGTCTATCGATCTGTATTTTTTAGCGGAGCTTGCCAACACTTCGTAAACTTTGTCTAGAAGCACCTGTCGATGATGATTTTTTTTCTGAATCAGGCCTATGGTCCTCCGGATTTTATTTGGACTAAATGGCACCACATATAATTTGTTTTTGAGATAAGGTCGCACGGCTGACAACGGCAGAATGCAAACACCCAAGCCTTCAAGAATCATCGTGTGCAGGGTTTCTATTGTATCAAGCTCCATAAGAACATCCACGTCGAGCTTAAGTCTTTGAAGTTCGGCTTCAATCATTCCACTCACAGATGCTTTCCGATTGAAACTTATGTAACTATTTTGTGTTAACAGCTCGGTATCACTTTTGCCACTTTGATCAATGGGTGCCAGTACCACAAGTGGCTCTGTTAAAAGATGGCGTGCAATTAGGTCTGGATCGAGTTCACCATCTAAAGTCAGTAACGCCGTATCTAGTTTTCCGCTGATTACTTTGTCGGTGAGTTCATATTTGAGATTGGAAGTAACCCGTAGTTTCAATTGACGGTATGAACTTACCAAGATCTTTATGGTATCGGGAAGAAGAAATGAAGCTCCTGGCACTGTTCCAATGTTTATTGAACCTGCCATCTGGCTCGTAACTGGAGAAGCTCGCTTCAGTTCGCCATAAAGCGTTACGATTTGCCTCGCATTATCAAGCACTAGGCTTCCAGCGTTACTTAATCTCGGTGGCCTGACAGACCGATCAAATAATTCTATTTTTAGATGTGATTCGAGGTTCTTCATCTGCATGCTTACTGCCGATTGCGTGATATTCATCTTTGTGGCGGCAGCGTGAAAGCTTCCAGTATCGATCACAGCTAACAAGGTTTCGAGATGCCGTATTAACATAACTATACTTCATCATTAGTTAAGAAATTTATCAATGACTTTGTTTTGACTGAAGTAAAATAGTTTTATATTTTGTAATAGTATTTCAGAACTTTTTTGTTGGTTAGCCGCGAGCTATCAAGCAAAACGTTATTAATTTAGGAGGTTGATTTGACAACCATTGATGCCAACGCCGACCTGTTAGAACGGCAAAGAGAAATTGTTTCTAGGAAAACGCTGAAGCCTCTCACGAAACGCAGAGATTTACCTGGCCTTATTTACTTTTTTGGGTTGTTAGGTTGCATTGGCTTGACCGGGTTCATCGTTTACTTAGCGGAATTCAATGGCTGGTGGATCTGGCCAGCAATGTTGTTGCATGGCATAATGTTATCTCATCTTTTCGCGCCATTACATGAAACAAGTCACGGGACAGCATTCAAGACGCGTTGGCTAAACGAATCTGTACTCTGGTTTTGTGGCATCGTGACCATTTGGACACCATTGTATTTTAGATATGACCATGCCGGGCATCACACCTATGCTCAAGTTCCAGGAAAAGACCCCGAGTTCGTTTTGCCAACTCCTCGTACCGTTCTGGGTTATTTTTATTACGTTTCCGCAATGCATCTTTGGGTGAAGAATGGGGGATGGCTTTTCAGGCATGCGCTCGGTTATATGACGCCATTCAACCGCCAATTCGTTCCGGAAGACCAATTGCCTAAAATATATCTTGAGGCCAGAATTATGCTGGCAATTTATGCCGGCTTGGCAGCGTTTACTATCTACACCGGATCGCTAGTTGTTCTAACCTACTGGCTCATTCCCACCATCATCGGTGTTCCTGTAGCGCGAATGCTGAGAGTGGCAGATCACACTGGTTGTGTGGAGGAATCCGATTTGCGAAATTATGCAAGGACTGTAACAACTGATTGCATTACACGTTTCCTTTGCTGGAACATGTCATACCACTGCGAGCATCACCTGGCTCCGTCTGTACCCTTCCACAATCTGAAAGGACTTCACAATAAGGTGGGAGATCAGCTAAACACTGTGGATAAGGGATATATTGGGGTGCAGTGGGAGGTTTTAACACGACACATGAATGGGTTTTGGAGGAAAAGACCCATTGATCCAGTTGCACGGGAAGCGTCTGGCTCAGTTGTGCAAGATTAGGTCCTACATTGAATGGAAAATGATTGGGTGTTTGCGATTAACGTCGACGAAATTGACGATGAAGATGTTGAGCCAATTGAAATTGAAGGCAAAGAGATAGCGATTTATCATAATAACGGCCAGTTTTATGCGTCTGTAGATAAATGCACTCATGGGAATGCCTTCCTGTCAGACGGGGTAGTGGTTGGAGACGTGATTGAGTGTCCGCTCCATCAAGGCCGTTTTTGTATCAAGACAGGCAAAGCACTGAGCGCGCCTGTGTCAGTCCCGATTGAGACTTTTGAGGTGAAAGTTGACAACGGAAAAGTCTTTTTGAAATTTGGCCAACCTAAATGATTGTGGAAAAAGGCAACGAACCTTACGTTGTTTAGTTCGCAAAGTGCGGTGTTAACACTAAGTTTTTTAATAGCTTAAAGTACTCCAAAAGCCCAGCAGGAGAGAGCCTTGTCATATCCAGAGCTAAAGATGCTAATTAGCGGCGAATGGACCGATGGCAGTTCAGGCAAGAGTGAGCCGGTTTTATGCCCCGCAGATGGTAGCACCATCGGCACACTGCCCCATGCCGGCCCAGCTGATCTGGACATGGCGCTCCAAAGTAGTCTGGAAGGGTTTAATATCTGGCGCAAGAAGACGCCGCATGAACGACAAATGGTGCTGGAAAAGGCCGCTCGCCGGCTTGACGATAGTTTTGAAAGCATCAGCGCCAACTTAACGCGTGAAATGGGCAAACCCATCGGTGAGGCACGTATCGAGCTCCGCGTTGCCATCGACCTACTGCGCTGGTATGCCGAGGAAGGTAAGAGGGTCTACGGCAGGATAATTCCCTCCAGGTTTCCAAACATGCAGCATGAGGCTCGCAAACTGCCAGTGGGGCCAGTGGTGGCATTTGTTGCTTGGAATTTCCCCGCAGTAAATGTTATGCGCAAAGTTGCCGGTGCTTTGGCCGCTGGATGCTCCATCACAATCAAGCCAAGTGAGGAAACACCTGCGACAGCCATTGCGATTGGCAAATCCCTCACAGACGCAGGCCTCCCCGCAGGTGTACTTAACATTGTTTTTGGAGTGCCTGCAGAAGTGTCAGAACATCTTCTGTCATCAACTATACCTCGTAAATTGAGCTTTACGGGTAGTGTACCAGTTGGCATTCATCTCCAGAAGTTGGCAGCGAAGAACATGATGCGCTGCACCATGGAGCTTGGTGGTCACTCCCCCGTAATGGTCTTTGATGATTGCGACATTGAAACAGCGGCAAAACTTTGCACGGCTGGCAAGTTCCGCAACGCCGGCCAGGTCTGCATCTCCCCAACGCGTTTTTTCGTTCAGGAAAACATCTATGACAAATTCCTGAAGCTTTTTAAGGAACATGTTGAAGGTATGAGAGTGGGCAATGGACTGGACGAGCAGATGAGTATGGGTCCATTGGTGGCCGAGCGCCGGATCGATATCATGGATGGGTTTGTCTCAGACGCCGTTTCCAAGGGCGCTGAACTGCTGGTTGGTGGCGAAGCGATCCAGAGTGAAGGATCCTTCTTTGCTCCGACTTTGCTCCAGGAGGTGCCCGACACAGCAAAGATTATGACCGAAGAACCTTTCGGCCCAATTGCGCCGACTACGCGGTTTACTTCGCTTGATGAGGTTATTGAACGAGCCAACAGCTTGCAATTTGGCTTGGCCGCATATGCCTTTACAGGCAGTGCTAAGACGGCCGGTGTACTGAAGCAGGAAATTGAGACTGGTATGCTGGCGATTAATTCCCTTCATGTGCATTCGGTGGAAACGCCTTTCGGTGGATTAAAATTCAGTGGTTACGGTTATGAGGGCGGGATTGAGGGGCTCGAAGTTTTTCTTGCCACTCGATACTCAAGCGAGACTTATGGATGAAGTATTCCTCCCATCTCACCCCCGCCAAACCAAAGGAGATTTTGTGTGACAAAATTTGGGCATCGTGAAGTTCATTGGAGTGGTGCCACTCCAGAAGAACATAAGGTCTTAAAAGATATCATTGCTGACTATTTTGCATACAGACTGAGTGCCTTTCCAAAGTTGAA
>PBQM01000013.1 GCA_002725015.1 Flavobacteriaceae bacterium
TTGGAATTGTCAATAAAGGTTTTGATTTTCGCATATTCTTTGCTGTTTAAATCTTTATTTTTTTGAATGGAAATTTCCATTAAGTCTCCAGAGTTTTGTTGTGTGGGAATTCTTGCTTCAGAAGATTTACAAGCTGTAAAAATTAAAATGAGTAGAATGCTCAAAAATGACTTCATTATACTTTAGGAGTTTTATACTTTGCGACCAAAGCTATAAAAGACTCAACGGTTGCTTTTAAAGATTGAAGGCTTTTACCACCTGCAGCATTTTTGTGACCCCCTCCATTGTAATGGTTCCTCGCGAACTGGTTGACGTCAACACCCCCCTTAGAACGCAGCGAAATTTTTACGATTCCTTCGGACTTTTTTTCAATGAAAATAGCCGCTAAATCAACTTTCTCTACTGAAAGACCGTAATTTACCAGGCCTTCAGTATCGCCTTTTTGATAATTGCAAGCTTCTAATTCTGCTTGTGATAATGTGATATAAGCGGTGTTATAGGGCACTAAAACACAAAGGTTTTTTAATGCAGTTCCCAATAATTGAATGCGTTCATGGCGATTTGCGTCGTAAACAAGATTGTGAATATTAGAGTGGTCCACTCCCAATTCTAACAACTCTCCTACAACACGATGGGTCGTTGCAGTTGTTTTTGGAAATCTAAATGAGGCCGAATCTGTCATGATACCCGTATAGAGTGCAGATCCAATCGCTTTATTTATCAAGGCTTTATCACCTAACTTACAGATAAAATGATAAATCATTTCAGCGGTTGATCCCATATCTGTGTCTGAATATTTAAAAGCTGCATAGTTTTCAGGTTGCTGGTGGTGGTCAATCATTATTTTTAGAGCTTTGTTTTTTTCTAACTCATTTTGCATTGGTCCACTTCTGTGCAGTGCATTAAAATCTAATGTAAAAAGCAGCTCTGCAGCATCTAGTGTTTTTTTTGCCAAGGCTGTATTTTTTTCAAAATTAATTACTTCAGAGGTTCCAGGAATCCATTTTAAAAACTTGGGATAATCGTTGGGCACAACAACAGTCGCTCTGTGTCCTTTTTGCGTTAAATACTGTTGCAGTCCCAGTGCAGATCCAATGGCATCACCATCGGGATTTACATGGGGTACAATCACTGTTTTTTTTGGCGCTTTTAAGAGAGACTTTAGCGCTTCAAAAGTTAAACTTTCCATAGGTCTCAAAGATACAATATTTATAAACAGTCTTACAAACGATTTTCATTTCAAAATCATTACTTTTGCAGCAATTAAATGAATTACATGACAAACAATAGAACTTTTACGATGTTAAAACCCGATGCTGTAGAGAAAGGAAACATCGGTTCAATTTTAGAAAAAATAACAGCCTCAGGATTTCGCATTGTAGCGATGAAACTCACTCAGTTGACTGTAGCAGACGCCCAATCATTTTACGCCATTCACAAGAACCGTCCTTTTTTTCCAGATTTGGTCACTTATATGACAAGGGGCCCTATCGTGGCTGCGATTCTTGAAAAAGACAATGCTGTAGAAGATTTTAGAACCCTTATAGGCGCTACCAATCCTTCTGAAGCAGCGGAAGGAACCATTCGCAATATGTTTGCTGACTCCATTAGTGAAAATGCGGTTCACGGTAGTGACAGTGATGAAAATGCCAAAATTGAAGGATCTTTTCATTTCTCAGAGCGCGAAATGTTTTAGTGCAAGCTTAATAAAAATAGATTTCTAAAACCACGCTAAAGTCGTGGTTTTTTACCTCAAGATGAGTTTGGTAACCAACTCCTTGCCCAACTCCTCATTGATAATAGCAATGATTTTATCTTTACCATAGCTGAGTTCCTGCCTCAAAACTGAAGAAGAGAGGGAGACATAGAGCGTCCCTTTGTGCAGTTTAAGGCTGTTGGTATAGTTTTGAACCCCATTGCCCATACGCTCCCGCCAAGCTCTTTCAACACGTACATTGTCCAGACCTTTTTCTAATTTGCTATTTTGAACAAATGAGGCGAGAACATCTCCAATTTTTTGATGGTCCTTGTGGCGTTTACTCATTGGCTCAAATCTAAGGGTTTATAGGTTTTATAATTATAGACAAAGCCTCTGTTGTTTTTTAAAACAAGTTTTTCTGTACTGGCCAGCAAAACTTCTTCACTGAATTTTGTCGCATTGTCAATATAATTCAAAAATAAGGTATTGTTTTGGATTTCGATTTCAAAATTTAGAACATCTTTGGAAGTTTCGAAAGTTCCGTTAAAATTTGGTTTTAATTTTTTTCTAAATCCCTTTGATCCCTTATTAATTTTAAAATAATCAATACCGGGGCTTATTTTAAAGGTTTTGATCAGTTTATCATCTTTGTAAACACTTTCAATTTCCCAATAGCCCTCAATAGAATCGATTTGATGAGTCGGGTTGGACTTACAGCCAATAGCACACAAGCAGATAAGAACAAACAGTTTTTTCACAATTTAAAAATCTCATAGGATTGATGAACATTTTGAACTGCTTTCTCAGTGCGATCCGCATGGGTATCCGATATGAATAACTGTCCGAAGTCAGTATCGTTTACCATTTCAATGATCCGTTCTACTCGTTGCGCATCCAATTTGTCAAAAATATCATCTAAGAGTAAAATTGGGGTGTTCCCACTTTGTGTTTTAAGTACTTCAAATTGCGCCAATTTCAAAGCAATTAAGAATGATTTTTGCTGCCCTTGGCTGCCAAACTTTTTTATTGGGTAGCCCTCAATTTGAAAATCGATNTCGTCTTTGTGAATTCCAACACTGGTATATTGTAAAACACNATCTTTGTCAAAGCTCGTTTTTAGAAGACTCGATAGAGAATTNTTGTAGAGCTGGCTTTTGTAATGTAGGCTTACGGATTCATTGTCATTGCTAATGGCCTGATATTGCCTCAAAAAAATTGGAGTAAACATTTCAATAAAAGTCTGTCTTTTTTTATAAATCTCAGCACCTAAATCAATCATTTGATCATTGTAAATTTCGATGCTATCAGGGTCAATTGTACGCGTTGAGGCAAAATGTTTTAAGAGGGCGTTTCTCTGCCCTAAAACTCTGTTATATTGGATCAGATGATCGAGATAAATTTTATCACTTTGAGAAATTACACCATCGATAAACTTTCGTCTTAGGTCACTGCCTTCAGTAATCAGGTCCCGATCTGCAGGTGAGATAATGACCAGTGGTAAGAAGCCAATGTGATCACTGAAGCGTTTATAGGCTTTGGCATTGCGTTTGATTACTTTTTTTTGGCCTTTTTTGAGCGAAACAACTATTTTTTCCTCTTTTTCTTTTTTTAAATAGCGGCCATTAACTGCGAAAAATTCAGCCCCGTGTTTGATATTTTGAGATGCGATGGGGTTGAAATAGCTCTTTCCAAACGACAAGTGATAAATGGCGTCTAAGACATTGGTTTTCCCCACGCCGTTGGGTCCTACAAAACAATTTATATTTTGGTTAAATTCGAATGATTGCTGTTCGAAATTTTTATAGTTTATTAGATTTATTGTTTTTAAGTGCATTTATAAAAGCAAATTGAATGGCGGTAAATTGGCTCGGTTAGTTGGGTTAATCATCATGCAAATTATTGAAAAATAACAAATAAAGTAGTATTTTTTTTAGAATAATATTATATTTTTGCCCTTCAGAATTCATAACATAATGGCAACATATAAAAAGCGTGGCAGCAAGCCCAAAACAAAAATTGACAAGCAACAGTCAATAGAGGACAACTCTACCACTGCAGAAGTTTTTAACACTTTGGACGAAGGGGTATCAAAAACCGAGCAATGGGTCGTCACAAACCAAAAGTATATATTTGTCATCGTTGGTCTGGCTGCGGTTTTAATTTTAGGGTTCTTATCCTACGACAAGATAGTTCAACAACCCAAAGAGCGCCAAGCCATGAACGATATGTATACGGCTCAAACCTATTTTGATCAGGCGGTCTCTGCGACTGAAAAAGACTCTCTGTATACACTATCTCTAAATGGAGACGGTGATAAATACGGTATGTTAGATATCGCAGATACTTATGCAGGTACCAAAGCCGGGAATTTGGCCAATTACTACGCTGGAATGGCCTATATGAATATGAAGGATTACGCCAATGCTATTGAATATCTGAACGCTTTTAGCGCTGACGATGATGTCTTGGGACCCATCGCTAAAGGGGGTATTGGAGACGCTTTTGTTCAATTGGAACAATTAGAAGATGCTTACGACTATTACGTTCAAGCTTCGCAATTAAAAACCAACAATTACACCACTCCCATATACCTTTACAAGGCGGGTGTGATAGGTCTTAAAATTGGTGAAAATAAAAAGGCACTCAATTTTTTTGAATCCATAAAAGCTGATTTTCCAGAAAGCACAGAAGCTAAAAATATTGATGTTTTCATCGGGAAGGCACGGGCTGTGATCAAATAATTCTTCATGGCAACTCAGCGCAATAATCTTTCAAATTACGATAATACCTCCATACCTGAGGCAACGGATTACAAAATTGCTGTTGTCATTTCCGAGTGGAATTCACAGGTTACCAACGGTCTTTTAAAAGGGGTTCTAGACACCTTAAAAAGTTCTGGCGTTCATTCAAATAATATAGTGATCCAATATGTTCCTGGAAGTTTTGAATTGATTTTTGGTGCAAAAAAACTACAAACCTCTGCAGTAGATGCAGTCATTGCTGTTGGTTGTATCATTCAAGGGGAAACCAAACATTTCGATTATGTATGTCAAGGCGTAACTCAAGGGATTAAGGACTTAAATGTACTTTATGATACTCCAGTTATTTTTTGTGTACTAACGGATAACAACCTTCAGCAATCATTGGATAGAAGTGGCGGGAAGTACGGAAATAAAGGAGTTGAAGCTGCTGTGACCGCTTTGAAAATGGTGGCTCTCAATAAAAGTCTTTAAGCACTGTTCACAAATTTCTGATTTCAAGCTTTATTTCTGGTCAAATTTTAAGTATTTTTGGTTTAAAAGAACCCTAAACTGTATTTCAATCGGAGTCAAACCAAAGCCAATGCCTCTCTTCAAATTCAAGAGAACTCGCAGGCTAAAGACTGTATCCTTGTCATGGTTTTTAGCAGTTTTAATTTTGATTGGGATTTGTTTGTTAGATTTTAAGTACCGCTTGTAGATGGGATTATTTAAGCTCAAAAAAAATAAAAGATTCAATTATGAACCGCGCTTTTACAAGGGCAGTGCCAATCCGTTTGAAATCAAACACAAATTTGATGAGCAGCGGGTAACAATTGAAAAAACAAACCTTAAAACGACCTTAAAAACAGCCTTGAATGACCTCAAAAATAAGGACCAAAAATCTACCAATATCATTTTTGTTATCGCCGTCGTATTGAGTTTTATTTTCTTGTGGATTATTGATTTTGATTTAACTATTTTTTTTAATTAATGTCTGATATTATTCAACTTTTACCTGATCATGTTGCCAATCAGATTGCAGCTGGAGAAGTCGTACAACGACCTGCTTCTGTCGTTAAAGAGCTCTTGGAAAACGCCATTGATGCAAATGCCACTCACATAAAACTCTTTATTAAAAATTCGGGTAAAACCCTGATTCAAATCATTGACAACGGCAAGGGGATGAGCGCAGTTGATGGGAGGCTTTGTTTTGAACGACATGCCACATCTAAAATTCAATCCGCCACTGATTTATTCAATCTAACAACCAAAGGGTTTCGTGGGGAAGCGATGGCCAGTATTGCAGCCATTGCCCATGTTAATTTAAAAACAAGACTGACTGGGGCAGCCTTGGGGACTGAAATTAAAATCGAAGGCAGCAACTTAAAATCTGAGACTGTCATTTCCACTGCAGAAGGAACCTCTGTTGCAGTAAAGAATTTGTTCTTCAATATTCCCGCCAGACGCAATTTTTTAAAATCTGACCCGGTCGAATTACGGCATATTATGGACGAGTTTCATCGCGTAGCCTTATCACATCCGCAAATCAATTTTTCGATGCACCACAACGGCAATGGTGTATTTGATTTGAGATCTGAGACATTTCGTCAGCGCATCACTCATATTTTTGGTTTTAAAATGGATGAAAAATTGGTGCCTGTTGATGAAAATACTCAACTCTTAAAAATTTCGGGTTTTGTTGGGAAGCCTGAATTTGCAAAAAAATCTCGTGGTGAACAGTTCTTTTTTGTCAATCAACGTTTTATAAAAAGCAGTTACTTACACCACGCGCTTTTGGCTGCTTTTGAGGGCCTCTTACCCCCTAATAAATTCCCCAGTTACTTTTTAAATTTAGAGGTTGACCCCAACAGTATCGACATCAATATACACCCCACCAAAACGGAAATTAAGTTTGATGACGAACCTACTCTATATGCGCTTTTAAGAGCTGCTGTTAAACACAGCTTGGGTCTGTTTAACATTACACCTGCCTTAGATTTTGAACGGGATGCCACCCTCGACACTGCTTATACTACCCATCAAAATATTACGACAAGCCCAAAGGTGGAAGTGGACCCTTCATTTAATCCTTTTAGAACTCAATCATCCACGCCCAAAAAAAATACAGCAGCTTGGGACAGCCTGTATGTTGGCTTGGAATCCAAATCTAATTCAGATATTGAAACTTTTGGTGAAGCTCAATTTGAAACTGATGCCATACAATCCAGCATCTTTGAAAAAGAGAGCATCAAAAGCCCCCAGAACACTTTTCAGATTCAGAACAAATATATTGTTAGTACCATTAAATCAGGATTGGTAGTAATTGATCAAAATCGGGCTCACGAGCGTATTTTATATGAAGATTATTTACGCCAAATTACCTTGAAAGCACCGGCAAGTCAACAGCTGTTATTTCCCTTGCGCCTGTCACTTTCAACCGATGAATTGGCGGTTGTTAAAAATATAGAGCCACAACTTGTTCAGGCAGGTTTTGTTTTTTCAGCTTTTGAAGCCGATGCATTGTCCTTAGCCGCCCTTCCAATTGGGGTCCAAGATTCTGCTGTTTCTGATGTTTTTGATCAATTGATTAGTGATGTTCAAAATGAAGTACCAGATTTTAATTTTAGCCAAAGTGATTTACTGGCCAAATCCATTGCCAAAAGTTTGGCTACAAAAAATGGAAAAAAATTAAGCGTTCCAGAACAGGAGTTTATTTTAAATTCACTTTTTGCTTGTGTAGAACCAAGCATTACCCCCTCAAATAAAACTATTTTCATAGCCTTAGACGGTTCCTTTTTGGATTCCAAATTTAACTGATATGATGCGATTAACCCCCACAGTCAAACACTTATTGATACTGAATGTTCTGGTTTTTATTGGAACTTCAGCAATGGAAAATAAATATTTTTTTGATGGCCTACTGGCACTTTATTATCCGCTGAGTGGCAACTTTGAATTTTGGCAAATCGGGACCCATATGTTTATGCATGGAAATTTTACGCATTTGCTTTTTAATATGTTTGCTTTGTGGATGTTTGGCACTGCAGTTGAGAGGGTTTTTGACCAGCGTAAATTCATAACTTTTTACATAAGTTGCGGCTTGGGGGCTGTCGCCCTGACCTTTGTAGTTTATTTTATACAGGTCTATCCCACCATCAATGCATTGGAATCCACGGGTTTCACCTATGATCTAATACAGGACCTGACCAAACTTAATATTTTGGAAGGTAATGTATATAAAGGAGAATTACTGGCCAATAAAATGCAGGCGGTTTTGGAGTCTTATGGCCTGTCAATAAATCAAGTCGATGAGAGTTCCTTCAGAGCTTTATTTGATTTAAATGTCAAGAGCAACGGGGCCATGGTAGGGGCCTCCGGTGCAATTATGGGCATTTTAGTGGCTTTTGGTATGCTCAACCCCAACGCAGAATTGATGCTTATTTTCTTACCCATTCCCATCAAGGCCAAGTATTTTATTCCCGGAATCATTGCATTGGATCTGTTTTCAGCTGTTAGTGGTGTTTCTATTTTTAGCCCTAGTAATACCGCTTATATTGCACATATTGGAGGCGCCTTGACAGGGTTTTTAATGATGTATTTTTGGAAAAAAAATCAATTTGATAAATACCGCTGGAATTAAATGACATCACTTTATCAAGACATAAAAGATAAATTAGCCCGACTTCACGTCTTAGAACAAGTCATAGTAATTAATGTTGTTGTCTTTATTGTTACAGGTTTTTTCAGTCTAATTTTTAAGGGTAAGTCTTATATATTTGATGTTTTAGCACTTCCAAATAATGCCTGGGAGGCTCTGTACTGTCCATGGACCTTTATCAGCTATGGTTTTTTACACCAGGGTTTATTTCATTTATTTTTTAATATGCTGTATTTGTATGTTTTAACCCAGAGCTTTGCCAATTTGTTTAAAGCGCGTATGGCTTTAAAAATCTATATTCTTGGAATACTTTTTGGCGCATTGGCTTTTTTATCAGCTGCAGCTTTAATTCCCTTTTTAAGGATTTACGACCCATTGGTAGGTGCCTCAGCTGGCGTTTGGGCCTGTATTATATTTTTATGCACCTATATGCCAGAAAAGTCAATAAGGGTGTTTATGTTTAATTTTAAGCTAAAATATTTGGCCTTTGTATTGATTGCCTATAATTTAATAATCGTGTTTTCTGATAATTCAGGAGGTGGGGTCGCACATTATGGGGGTGGTATTTTGGGATATATATATGCCCGTCAGCTTCAAAAAGGAAAGGAATTTGGACTATTTTTAGATAAAATTTTGGACTATTTTTCATCAAGAAAAACTTTAAAAACAACCTATAGAAGAAATACAAATAAAAGAACCAAATCATCAAAACAAGAAAAAAGTTCTTTTACCCATCAAAAACAAATCGATTTAATTTTAGACAAAATTGGTAAAAGTGGTTATGAGAGTTTGTCACAAGAAGAAAAAGATTTTCTTTTCAGGGCCGGGAAAAAATAAATTTTGAAACGTTTAAACTTTTTTGATAAAATCGTTTTTTTGCTCAACTCAATTGTAGCAACATCCCTTTTACTTTCCTATATTTTACCGTATTTACCTCCAAAGTCATTTTCAGCCTTGGCCGTTTTGGGTCTGGCAGTCCCTTTTTTATTATTGGTTAATTTAATTTTTGTTCTTTACTGGTTGTTGCAATTAAAGCGACCATGGATTTTATCTGCTGTCGTTTTGCTTATCGGATTTTCTCATATCAAATCCTCGTTTAATTTTAAATCTGATAATTTGACAGATGGGGACGGTGTAACGATAATGAGTTACAATGTTCATTTGTTAAACCTGTACCACTGGATCAATAAAAATAACGTTCCCAGTGAAGTACAAACATTTATAAAAACTCAATCCCCTGATATTTTATGTTTTCAGGAGTATCAAAGCAGTATCGCTTTAGATTTAAATTACCCTTACAGTTTCAATCCTCAATCAAACTCAAAATCTGAACTCGTTATTTTTTCAAAATTTAAGTTTATAAAAACTGGGGTAATTAATTTTCCAAATTCTGCCAATCGTTCGATATTTTCAGATATAAAAATTAAATCAGATACGGTACGGGTGTATAATTTACACTTACAGTCTACAGGGATCAATACAGCTGTCAAGGAACTTAGTTCGAATGAATCTGATAAACTGTTTAAGAAGCTAAGCACCACTTTTAAATCTCAACAACTGCAAGCCGAATTGATCGCTTCTCATATGCGTTCCTCGCCTTACAAAATTATTTTATGCGGTGATTTTAACAACACGGCGCATTCCTATGTTTACAGGCTTTTAAAGTCAAATTTGACGGATACTTTTGAATCGGCAGGAGCGAGCTTTGGCAGCACTTATTCTTTTGATTATTTTCCGCTTCGAATAGACTTTATTTTAGCAGACCCCAGCTTTGAGGTTTTAAATTATACAAAACACCCAATAAACAGTTCTGATCATTTCCCAATTTCTAGCAGCCTTAAGCTTTGATTGTCTTTAAAAACTGATGCTTTAAACTGAGGGATGGTTTTTTAAAAATGACAAAGTTTCTGGTCCTATATTAAAAAGCAGATCTAAAATACTAAGATTGGGAATAAAATGATGCTTTGCTTGAAAAACCTGGATATAAGGATTAGATTTTGTTAAAACGTTTTTTTGAGGATTGATAAGTTGTCGAAAGTCATTGACTGCTGTGTTTTTATTAAAGATTTTAGAAGTTTTATAATGCAGCTCAAATTCAATACAACGGTTGATTGTTTCAAAGCATTCCCAAACAAAAGGCAGTAGTAAATTGTCAGTTTTTTTAAAAAGGGGTTTTAATTCGTCCTGATAAAACTCAAAGAAAGGAGATGTTTTATAGGCACTTTCAATAGATTTCCAGTGAACAGACTTCCAGGCTGAATTGTTATCAATTAAGATTTCTTGTGTTTTTTGACGATTATTTTGAGTGTAATGAACGGGGATATGAAGTCCTAATTTTCCATTGGCACCGTAGATATAGCAGCGATTCCTACAGGTTTGCTTTTGATAATTATCTTGAATTTCAAAACAAATATTCTGGTTTTGAGTAAAGACTACATAGTTTGCAATCGATGGAAAATAAGAAGGGTATATCAAACACATACAATAAAACTATGCGGCTGCTCTTTTTCTTTTTCGCCACTTTCTATAGCCATAATTTAATAGCAATACTGCTAAAAATGGAATTAAATATGAGCGTCTTGGTCCCTCCGAATGCACTGTTGTAAAGACCCGGTCCCATCTAATTTTATCAATACCCTCGCCATAAGAATTCCAACTCATCCAAATGAAAACAGGTTTGCCAACAATGTGATTTTCTGGAACAAAACCCCAGCGCCTGGCGTCAATAGAATTATCTCTATTGTCCCCCATCATCCAGTAATAGTCTTGTTTAAATCGGTATTGATTGGTGGCTTTTCCATTGATAAAAACTTGGTTTCCTTTAGAGTATATAATATTGCCTTCATATTCTGCAATAACGCGCTTATACAAAGGCAAGTTACTGGTATTGATTTCAATTTTCACCCCTTTTTTAGGAATGTATACAGGTCCAAAATATCCCATATTCCATGGAAACGCCGCGTCATGCGGAAACATATTGCGGTCCGAAAAATTTGGAGGAACGGACATTTTTTTGATGCTCTCAACACTGGGGTGGTTTTTAAATTTAGCAGCATTTTTTTCAGTGGCAGCAGCCAATCTAAAGGCCACATTAGAATTTTGAATACCATCTGTGATATCGTAATAAGTCTTGAGCCTATTGTCAATATTTCTTGAGAAAGTTTTACCAGTTTTGAGGGTTCCTTCATATTTAAACTGAATTTCAGCTCGGTCTGGAAGTCTATTTTGTTTCCCATTGATAAAGACAAAACCATCTCTGATTTCAAGGGTATCACCTGGCAGTCCAACACAGCGTTTTACAAGGTTGGTTTTTTTATCTATAGGTTTGTAATAATTGCGGTCTGGTGTAAAATCGTTCATATCCAAAAGTGTGTCTGCTGGTTGGTTAAAAACAACGATTTCATTGCGCTTTACTTTTTCCCATCCCGGAATTCTGAGGTAGGGGAGTTGAA
>PBQM01000014.1 GCA_002725015.1 Flavobacteriaceae bacterium
ATTGGAAGACAATACGGAAATGGTGTTGGTAGCGTTAATATTCACGGGCAAAAGGCTCCTATTGTTGGAAATGTATGTATGGATATGGTTATGGTCGATGTCAGTCAAATTGACTGCAAAGAGGGGGATGGTGTAGTGGTTTTTGATGCCTTTATAACAGCTGAACAATTAGCAGAAAGCGCACAAACTATTTCTTACGAGTTACTAACCTCACTGTCTCAGCGTATTAAGCGTAGCATTATAGAGCCTTGATTTTGCTTTTTTATTTCAATATTTTATATCAATCTCCTCTTGGATTTACTAAGTTTGCATTAAAACCAAAATACTAAGAAATGAAAGTAGCTGTTGTTGGCGCGACTGGAGTAGTGGGAACCATTATGATAAAGCTTCTTGAAGAGCGAGGTTTCCCCTTGACGGAGCTCATCCCTGTAGCGTCTGAGAAAAGTGTAGGTAAAACCATTGTTTTTAAAGACAAAAAACACGTTGTTGTCGGCTTGAAGACAGCTGTTGCAATGCGTCCCAAGATTGCTATTCTTTCTGCTGGCGGCGACACTTCTTTGGGTTGGGCTCCGAAATTTGCCGAAACTGGCTGTGTTGTTATTGACAATTCCTCAGCTTGGAGAATGCATCCTGATAAAAAACTAATTGTTCCCGAAATTAATGCCAATATTATCACTTCTGAAGACAAAATAATTGCCAACCCAAACTGCTCAACTATTCAGCTAGTGTTGGCTTTAGCGCCATTACACAAGGCTTATAATATGAAAAGGGTGGTCGTTTCTACCTACCAGTCGGTTTCTGGAACAGGCATCAGAGCTGTTCAACAATTAGAAAACGAAATTCAAGGCAAAAAAGGCCCTATGGTTTATCCTTATCCAATTTTTAAAAATGCTCTGCCTCACTGCGATGTCTTTCTAGAAAATGGATATACAAAAGAAGAAATGAAGCTGGCTAAGGAGCCTCATAAAATACTAAACGACAACAGTTTTACTGTGACCGCTACTGCGGTTAGAATTCCGACTGCGGGTGGACATTCAGAATCTGTAAACATTGAGTTTGAAAACGGTTTTGAAATCGCGGATGTTCGAGAGATACTTAGGAGGGCCCCTGGAATAACCGTCCAGGACAACCCACAAACTAATAGCTATCCAATGCCGCTTTTTGCCCACGAAAAAGATGCGGTTTTTGTTGGCAGAATACGACGAGACGAGAGTCAGAAAAACACCCTAAATATGTGGGTCGTTGCCGATAACCTGCGAAAAGGTGCTGCAACCAACGCAATACAAATCGCGGAACATTTAATCGCAGAAGTTTTTTAAACACTTTTCTGATGCTTTCAGTAGAAAATATTTCTTTCAGCTACAAGGGTTCTGCGGCCGTTGATGCTGTGTCTTTTTCTGTCCAAAAGGGTGCTATTACGGCTGTCGTAGGAGAAAGTGGTTCAGGGAAAAGTACGCTTTTAAGGCTAATTTATGGAGAGTTAGATGTGGGTCACGGTTCTATTTCCTGGGAAGGTCAGCCCATCCTAGGCCCTAAAGACAAGCTTGTTCCTGGTCACGGCTACATGAAATATGTAGCTCAAGAATTTAACCTAATGCCCTATATAACGGTTGCCGAAAATATTGGAGCCCACCTTTCAGGCTTTTATCCAAAAGAGAGAAAAACGCGCACAGAAGAGATATTAGAGGTGGTTGGTTTAAGCGCTTATAGCAACACGTTGGTTCAATTTCTGAGCGGCGGTCAAAAACAGCGCGTGGCTTTAGCGAAGGCCTTGGCAAAACAGCCAGAAATTATATTGCTAGATGAGCCTTTTAGCTATATCGATAGTTTTAAAAAAAGGCCCTTGAGAAGGGGAGTTTTTAACTACTTAAAATCAAACGGCATTGCATGCGTTTTAGCAACACATGATAAAGATGACGTATTGTCCTTTGCTGACCAAATGTTGGTGCTTCAAAAAGGAAGGGTGTTGTCTTCGGGGCGCCCAAAAGACTTATATAATAATCCTGGGCATCCTATTATAGCATCTTTTTTTGCTGAATACAGCAGTATCGATGGCGTTATTTATTATGCCCATCAAATAAAATTAGTTAATAAAGGGGGCTTCAGGGCCGTTGTTAACAAAAGCTATTTAAAAGAAGGCTTCTACCTTGTCGAAACTACTTATAAGGGTCAACGGGTCTTCCTAAACCATTTTGATTTTATTCGTTCCGGAACCAACGTGCGTTTGTTCTTTGACAACAACGCTTAATTTTTCACTACATTGATAAAAAATAAATTACTCCCCTGCAATCTGTTGCTTTTACCTAAACAATATGGCCGCCAGCATATATAAAAGGGGGCGTCAGGGGCTTAGAAAATTAATTGATTCGTTGGTGTTTGTAATTATGTGTTAACTTTCAAAAAAAAAGGATTTAACACTCTAATAAATCTAATTTTTCTATCTTTAAGCTTTATCAACTTCTTAATTTATTTAATATGTCTTTATCTTCTTTATTTATGTATCCTATTATCGTTTTGGGGGCTGTTGTTTTATTTGCTGCTTTCTTTATTGTAAAACAACAAACCGCCGCAATTATTGAGCGTTTTGGCAAATTCCTTAGCATTCGACAATCGGGGCTACACATAAAAATTCCATTAATAGATCGCGTTGCAGGGCGTTTGAGTTTAAAAATTCAACAGTTGGATGTTATCGTAGAAACTAAAACTTTAGACGATGTGTTTGTGCGTCTAAAAATCTCGGTTCAATACAAAGTGATTAAGGAAAAAGTGTATGAGGCGTTTTACAAGCTTGATTATCCGCACGAACAAATAACATCTTATGTGTTTGACGTAGTGCGCGCGGAGGTTCCAAAAATGAAGTTGGATGATGTTTTTGTAAAAAAGGACGACATTGCGATTGCTGTTAAAACAGAACTTAATGAGGCCATGATGGATTATGGATATGACATTATCAAAACCCTTGTGACAGACATCGACCCCGACGCGCAAGTAAAAGAAGCTATGAATCGTATCAACGCTTCTGAAAGAGAAAAGATTGCGGCCCAATTTGAAGGAGACGCTGCCCGTATTTTAATTGTTGAAAAAGCCAAAGCAGAGGCTGAAAGCAAGCGGCTTCAAGGCCAGGGTATCGCAGATCAGCGCCGAGAGATAGCAAGAGGGTTGGAAGAGTCTGTAGAGGTGTTAAACAAGGTTGGTATCAATTCCCAAGAAGCTTCGGCATTAATTGTAGTTACCCAGCATTATGATACGCTTCAGTCTATTGGGGGTGAATCCAACAGTAATTTAATTTTGTTGCCAAACTCTCCACAGGCGGGAAGCAACATGCTCAATGATATGGTGGCTAGCTTTACGGCCAGTAACCAAATTGGAGAGGCGATGAAAAACAGTAAAAACAAGAAAAAAGAGGATGAATAGTTGGGGCTTTGCTTAAATTAAGGCTTCTTTAGATAATGTTGGGTTGCTGTCTAGTGAAGCTTTTTGTATGAAGTCCTCTATCTCTTTTGTTCGCGCTTGTCCTGTTTTTAACAATTCTTTTAATACAATAATTGCGGCAATGCGGGTGCCCACCTTTTTGCTCGCCGTTCCAAACAATGGGAAAAGCTCTTCATAGGTAATCCGGCTTGAAAGCTTTTGTATTTCTGCTTTGGTTTTGATTTGCTTATCCTTAGGCATGTTGATATATTTCTTTCCAAGTTGTTTTACCAAATCAATGGGCTTTCTTTGTGGTTTTTGTTGTTGGTTTAGTGCTGGCGGTTGTTTGCTCCAAGCGTCTCTCAGCCCAACTGTTTTGTTAAAAATGAGTGTTTCTGAACCGCTGTTAGGGTCAATAGAAAAATACCCCAGCCGTTGAAATTGATAGTGGCTGTAAGGCTCTAAACTAGGAATGTTGGGCTCTATATAGGCCTTGACTGACTTGTAAGAATTTGGGTTAATAAATGTCAAAAAATCGGCATCCTGGCTGTCTGGTGCAGGATGAGAAAACAGCCGGTCATAAACCCTGACCTCTATTTCCTTAGCATGCTCTAAAGATACCCAGTGCAGAGTTCCCTTGACTTTTTTTAAACTTGCGGCGGTGCCGCTGCCGCTTAAACTCTTTGGGTCATATGTACAACTAACCTCACTAATGATTCCGTTTTTGTCTCTTTCAAAAGATTCCGCTTTAATGATATAAGCGTTTTTTAAGCGCACCTCTTTGCCGAGCGTCAGACGAAAATATTTTTTAGTGGCCTCCTCTTTAAAGTCTGCGCGTTCTATATAAAGTGTTTTGGAAAAAGGTATCTTCCGCGTTTGTGAGGGCATGTTTTCAGGGTTATTTATCGCTTCTAACCATGCTGTCTTACCCTCCGGATAATTGGTTATAATTAGCTTTATTGGGTCTAATACAGCCATAACGCGGTTGGCTGTCTTATTTAGGTCCTCCCGCACACAAAACTCTAACAATGACACATCGATGATGTTGTCTCGCTTAGCAACTCCTATGGTTTCAATAAACTTTTTAATAGCGTTTGGGGTGTAGCCGCGGCGCCTGAGTCCAGAAATTGTTGGCATTCTAGGGTCGTCCCAACCTGAAACAACCCCTAAATCTACAAGCTTTAATAATTTGCGCTTACTCATTATGGTGTAACTAAGGTTTAAGCGGGCAAACTCCCTTTGCTTTGGTTGCAAGGGGTATGTTTGCTTGCTGTGGGGGTAAACAGCTTTTTTAAACCAGTTGTATAGATCTCTGTGAGATTTAAACTCTAAGGAACACAAAGAATGAGATATCTGCTCTATATAGTCGCTTTCTCCGTGTGTCCAATCATACATTGGGTAGATACACCAATCTGAGCCAGTGCGCTGGTGGTGGGTGTGGATTATGCGGTACATTATGGGATCGCGCATCAACATGTTGGGGTGCTGCATGTCTATTTTTGCGCGCAAAACGTGTGCACCTGCCTCAAATTTTCCTGCGCGCATTTCTTTAAAAAGCGTTGTGTTTTCCTCAATGGTTCTGCTTCTATAGGGGCTGTCTTCTCCTGGTTGTGTTGGGGTTCCTTTTTGCTTGGCTATTAAGGCGCTTGGCTGAGAGTCTACATAAGCCTTGTTGTTGATTATCATAAGCAGCGCCCAATCATAAAGTTGACCAAAATAGTCTGAGGAATAGCGCTCCCTGTCCCAATGGTATCCAAGCCAATTAATGTCTTTTTTTATAGCATCTACATAGGCCTGGTCCTCCTTTGTTGGGTTGGTGTCATCAAACCTTAAATTAACTGGAGCGCCGTATTTGCTCCCCAAACCAAAACTTATACCAATAGCCTTGGTGTGTCCGATATGTAGGTAGCCGTTGGGTTCTGGGGGGAACCTAAACCTAAGCTGGGATTTATCTAGGCAGGTTTTAAGGTCTTCCTCAATAATTTGTTCTATAAAATTTAACGTTTTTTTGGTCATAGCGCTTTTTTGGGCGGCCGAGTAAAAATACAAAACTATTCTTTTATATAATTTGTGAATACATATCTTTACAATAAATGTTTTTTGGTAAAATTATCCACACAAAAAAATTCTAAAAATGGGGTTTATAAAGGTTGAAAATATTCGTGTTTATGCACACCATGGCTGTCTTCCTGAAGAAACAATAATTGGAAGTGAGTATCGTGTTGATCTAAAGGTTGAGGCAGATCTGTCAGCATCTTCTATATCTGACGCTCTAGAAGATACTGTAGATTATGTAACGCTCAACGCAATTGTTGTTAAAGAAATGAAAAAGAGCTCAAAACTTCTAGAGGTGGTAGCGCAAAGAATTTTAACAGAGGTTTTTAAATGCTCCCCTAAAGTTAGCTGGGTCTCGGTCGCTGTTGCGAAGATAAATCCGCCTATTGGTGGGGATGTTGAAAGAGTGGTAGTACACTTGAAGCAGGGCCGTGTCTGAGCGTTTAGTTGTCCTAAACTGCCTGCTTATTGTTTCTACATTAATTTACAAATCTGTTGTGTGTGGTTTATTTTTGATTAAATTTGCGTTCCTTTNTGGCGTCTTGGCCGAGTGGCTAGGCAGAGGTCTGCAAAACCTTTTACAGCGGTTCGAATCCGCTAGACGCCTCTAAAACCACGGCNGTGTCGTGGTTTTTTATTGTCTTTGCGAGAAAACCGCCCAATCAGATTTAAATGTTTCTAAAGAAGGATTTTAGCCTGGGGTGTTAGTCTTTAAAAAGAATGCGCCCGCCAAATATTTTCCTTTGTTTGAGCTGTTTTGGAGTCCCAAAAATATTTACATCTCCTCCAGAAAAAATTGCAACATCCAGTACATTGCTCGTATTAACATCCGCTTCACCTCCAAATTTAATATCTAAGTCCGTGTTTTCTGCCGTGATGTTTGCGCCTTTATATACCCCGCCTGTTCTAATATTGACGTCTTGTTGGTTGCTTCTGCCTGTCGTTAAAACTTTTGCGCCGGTGACGCTTTTCACCACAAGTAATTTTGTATCAACGTCTGCTTTTATTTGAGCCCCCTCTTGTGCTTTTAAAACCAACTCATACTGCTTTATACTGCCTTTAGAAAACACAACAGCCCCTTGGTTGGCGTCTATTATGTCTAAGGAGGTGTAATACAATTTGACCTGGGTCTCTTTGCCGTTAAATTTTTTCTTTAACTGCATTTTTAGTTTTAAAGTATTGTTTTTTTGGATGATGTTTAAGTTTTCGCTGTTTTTACCAGAAATAACAATCTTGTTTTCTGTAGACTTAATTAAATCTACATTTATTAAATCGTAGACCTTAATTTCTGAAAATTCTCCCAGTGTTTTGCTAATTTCTGTTTGCGAAAACATCTGGGCGCATACCAGTAATAATAATAAATACAACTTTTTCATTTGTTTCAATTAAATTAAGATAAAATCTAAATGCCTTTTAATTAAATCGGCTTTTTTTACTTTTATTGTTACCGTGTCTCCTAATTGGTATCTTTTTTTAGTTTTTTCTCCAACCATAGAATAACTGTCAGCATCAAAGATATAATAATCTCCCTTGATATCTTTGACTCGGACCATTCCTTCGCATTTATTTTCAATTATTTCTACATAAATACCCCATTCTGTCACGCCGGATATAACCCCTTTATAACTATTATTGTTATGGTTTTGCATAAACTTAATTTGCATATACTTAATAGAATCTCGTTCTGCTTTAGTGGCTAAATACTCCATATTAGAGCTGTGTTTACATTTTGTCTCAAATGTGTTTTGATCGGCCGATGCTTCACCACTAAGATAAGAAGCCAATAAACGGTGCACCATAACATCTGGGTAACGCCGAATGGGGGATGTAAAGTGACTGTAGTTTTTAAAAGAAAGACCATAATGTCCAATGTTTTTTGTTGAGTATTCAGCCTTGCTCATGCTCCTAATTGCTAAGGTGTCTATTAGATTTTGTTCCTTTTTACCGACCACAGCTTTTAAAAGTTTGTTTAATGATTTACTGATATTTGTGGGGTTTTTAATATTAAAGCTGTGCCCAAATTGAGAAGAAATACGCTGAAGGTTTTGAAGTTTTTGAACGTCTGGGCTGTCGTGTGTTCTGTATATAAATGTTTTTGTTGGGGTTTGTTTGGCTATATATTCTGCCACCTTTTTGTTGGCCAACAACATAAACTCTTCAATGAGCTTATTGGCATCTTTGGAAGTTTTAAAATAAACGCCTAATGGAGCATTGTTAATATCTAACTGAAACTTAACCTCTACTTTATCAAAAGAGATGGCGCCGTGTTCCATTCTTTGACGCCTTAAGCTCTTAGCCAACACATCTAGGTTTATTATAGCGTCTTTTAAAGCTGTTGTTGTTTTATATGTTTTATTGTTTAAAGAAATTTCTTTTGGTATGTCTATAGACTGGGTTTCTATAATGTGTTGGGCTTCTTCGTATGTAAAGCGCGCATCACTATATATAACAGTTCTCCCAAACCATTGGTTGATAATTTCTACTTTTTTATCAAGCTCAAATATTGCAGAAAAGGTGTATTTTTCTTCGTTTGGGCGCAGAGAACATGCATTGTTAGATAAGACTTCTGGAAGCATAGGAACAACCCTATCAACCAAATAGACGGATGTTGCCCTTTCATAAGCCTCATCGTCTAATATGGTCCCTGGTTCTAAATAATGAGATACGTCTGCGATGTGTATACCTATTTCAAAATTTCCATTTGATAAGGTTTTAAAAGATAAAGCGTCATCAAAATCTTTTGCATCTTTTGGGTCTATAGTAAAGGTTAATTCGTTCCGCAGATCCCTTCTTTTTTTTATTTCGGATTTTGTTATTTCTGTATTGATGTTGTTTGCAAAATTCTCAATCGCCTCTTCGAACTTATATGGCAGACCGTAATCTGCTAAAATGGCATGAATTTCTGTTTGATGAGCTCCTGGCACTCCTAAAATTTCTAATACTTTACCGTTGGGGCACTCTGCTTTTTCTGGCCAACTTTCTATTTTTACCAAAACTTTTTGTCCGTCTTTAGCATTTCTTGTCTTTTTTAAAGGTATATAAATATCGACCGGCATTTTTTTACTATCGGGAATTACAAAAGCAAAGTTTTTATTAATTTGAATAATACCTACATACTCCTTTTTTTGTCGTTTTATAATTTCTGTTACTTCTCCTTCGTAACGAAAATTTTTACGTCTTTTATGTATATAAAAAAGAACCTCATCTCCATGTAATGCTTTTAATTTTTTATGTGCAGGAATAAATACATCCTCATTAAAATCTTCAGATTTTATATAACCTGCTCCATTGGAGGTACTGTCAAAAATACCGCTGTGATATTTTTTAGTAATATTTATTTTATAAGAATCTTTATTAATTTTTATCAATGTTTTATTATTACATAAAAAACGCAGTGATTTCTCTATTATTACACGATTTTGTGGGGTATGAGCCCCCAAACGCATATAAATCTGTTTTATGTTGAATGTTTTACTTGGAGATGATTTAAAAACCGATAAAATTGTAGCATTGACTGCTTCTGTAGAATATACGTTTTTTTTTTTTCTAGGCATTTGGATAAATAAATCTTAACAAAACTAAGGTTTTAAATTATACCTATTCATTAGTGTTTGCAACTTTATTCACATTTAAAATAATAAATAACATTTTATTTATTTTATTAAAAAAGAAATGATGTCTATTATAGTTTGTTAATATCTATAAGAACTTTAAAATTAACATCCTTAACAATCAGTAAAGGTCTTTTTTTAAAAATAATAATTGTTTATAAATTGTTACTAAAAAGGCCTTTTTTTGAAGATTAAAAAAGAAAATAAAATTTGTTTTTCTTTTTTATTTTGTTACTTATTATTTAAAATGAGCTTTATACATATAGTTATAATTATCAATCGTAATTTATGAACAGTTTATACATACATTAGTTAACAGTACTATTTTTTGTAAGTTTACATCAGTACAAAATAAAATAAATTTTATATGGATATAGCAATAGGGAATGATCACGCTGGGACTTCTTATAAATTTAAAATTATTGAGTTTTTAAAAACTAAAAAAA